>JAAYKA010000013.1 GCA_012522635.1 Candidatus Cloacimonadota bacterium | reverse complement strand
TTGCAACTGAAAGACCTTCCCGAAGGACGCTGGCGTCATCTAACCCCGACGGAGCTGCGTTCCTTAAAAAAACTCGTGGAGAATAAAGATAAATGAATATTGCCCTGATTGGACCGCCCAAAAGTGGAAAAACCACGATTTTTAACGCCCTCACAGGTGGCAGCGCTTCCACGGAAAAATACGCCCCGCCCGCAACGGAGGCAAACATCGGTGTGGTGCAGGTTCCGGATGAACGTGTGACCAAACTCAGCGAACTTTACAAGCCCAAAAAGACTACTTACGCCCACATCGAATATCGAGATTATCCAGGCATTTTCGCCAGTCAGGATGTCAATCCGGATAATGGTCTCTTTTCAGATATCAAGGCAAACGAAGGTTTTGTGGTGGTTTTGCGTGCTTTCGCGGATGAGGAATTGGATGAACTTTACCCGACCGGAGACCCGCTCAGGCAGCTTTTGGCATTTGAAGAAGAAATGCTGTTGGCGGATTTGATTGTGGCAGAGCGGCGCCTCGAAAAAATTGAACTGGGCTACAAACGTGGCGTGAAAACGGCTTCCATCCTGTTTGAAGAGAAGATTTTGCGCCAGGTTGGCGAGCAGCTTCAGGCGGGAAAACCCCTGCGTGAAATGGATTTGAACCCCGAAGAGGAAAAAACCCTGCGCGGCTTCCGGTTTTTCAGCCAGAAACCCGTGTTGGCATTGATAAACTGCGCCGAAGAGGATTATGGTTCCATGGATGAAACGAAGCGGCAAATTGAAGGAAAAGGCTACGCGGCAGAAATCATTGCGGGACGTTTTGAAGAAGAATTAAGCAAATTGGACAGCGAGGAAGCCCTGCTTTTTATGGAAGACATGGGCATCGGCGAAAGCATCCGCGAGCGCTTCACCCGCTATTGCTACAGTATGTTGGGTTACATCAGCTTTTTCACCGTGGGCGAAGATGAAGTTCGCGCCTGGACTTTGGAAAAGGGCTCGAACGCTGTGACCGCCGCGGGAAAAATCCACAGCGACCTTGCCAGAGGTTTCATCCGGGCGGAATGTTTCAATTATGATGACATTATCCAGCACGGCAGCGAAAAACAACTGCGCGAAAAAGGATTGTTCCGGCTGGAAGGAAAGGAATACGTCGTGAAAGATGGAGATGTAATCTTCATTCGTTTCAACGTTTAGGAAAGATTTATGGCCAAAGCGTCAAAAGTGAGAACCAAAAAAAGAGCCAAGCCGCGCCAGGGGCTGGAAAGCTGGCAAAAGCGCGCCCTGATGGGGCTGTTGGCGCTATTGGCACTATTGACCGCTTTGAGCCTGATTTTTGGCTGGGAAAGCATCCAAACCGACAAAGACCTCCTGATCGGACGCGGAAATATCTTCAGTTGGCCATTTCATAAAGATTTGGGAGTGGAAAACCCCATCGGAGTATTCGGCGTTGCGGTCAGTTACACCCTTTGCAATTTGTTAGGCTGGAGTTTTTCCATGCTGGCAGCCATCATCGTGTTCAGCCTGGCTTTGCTTTATGCGCTGAACCCGGAATACACACGCAACCGGCAGAAATTTTACGTTCTTTTATTGACGGCATTTTTGTTGCAGATTTGGCTGGCACGCAACCAGGTTGATCCGAATTATGCCGTGATTCCCAAAGCCATCTGGAAAGGCTTGGCAGCGGTTTTCGCCGATTTTGGTGCCACGGTTTTAGTCTTTTTTGGCATCATCTTTTCGCTGCTCCTCTTTTTCGGATTTGGCAGGGTGAAAGAATTTTTCGCGCGTGTTTGGGCTGAAATCACAAAAAAACGTGAAGCCAAACCAAAAAAGCCAAAACCCGAAAAACCCACCATCCACAAGGAGCAAACTCC
>JAAYKA010000012.1 GCA_012522635.1 Candidatus Cloacimonadota bacterium | reverse complement strand
CCTGCGCGGGGATTCCAAACTGCGTATTGCCACAGACAGTGGTGTGTTAGATGCAGTTATCGAAGCTGAAGAGATTTCGGTGAAGCTTGGCATGCCCCAAATGTTGGAGAATAATCTTGTTTTAGAAGGTATCGAGGGGGCATTGATCGGGGTTGGAAATTGGCATTTTGTGAGCTATCAAAAAGAATTGAAAGACCAGGAATTTGAGTTTGGACCGCTCTTAGAGCAGCATTCACATTTCCCGGATGGAGTGAATGTGGAGTTCGCGCGTGTGGTTTCCCGCAATCAAATTGATATGACAATTTGGGAACGTGGCGCAGGAGCCACCCAGGCTTGCGGCACAGGCGCAGTAGCAACTGTTTTTTGCGGGATTCAAAAGGGATTTTTGGACTCTGAGGTCCGGGTTAATATGCCCGGTGGAACTGTTTCGATCCGGGCTTTGGAAAATGGTGAATTCATTCTTGCGGGCGCGGTTGAACACACTTTCAATGGAGTTTATACATGGAAAATTTAGGCGGACACCTGCAAAACCTGAGGGAAGAGCAGGGTATCAGCTATCAAAAAGTTTTTGACGACCTGCGCATTCGCGAAGAACAGGTTCGGATAATTGAGGAAAACCGCTTTTTTGAGCTTGGACCTTTCGGGTTTTCCAAAGCTATGGTTTATAATTATGCCCGCTATCTGGGTGCGGATTTGGATGAGGTTATGGCCGAGTTCAAAGTCATGGTTCCCGAACACACCAAGAAACCCACGCAAACTGATTTGGGAACGAAAGAGCACAAGATATTGCTTTCACCCAACTTGTTGTGGTTGTTTGGAATAATCCTGTTTGTGATGGTTTTAGCGGGAATTTTGAGATATGCCTACAGCCAGGGGCGACTGCAAACACCGGACTTTTTGAAGCGACAGACAGCGGATTCCACTGCAGTTAAAAAGGCTTCCACGGCAGAACCGGAACAGGAAAGCAAAAAACCAGAGCCAGACCTGATGCGCGAAATTCAAAAAAGCATCACCCAAAATATTCCCGCCCACCACGAAGAAGAAAAACGCGAGGAACAAACCCAGCGAAAACCCGTTCAAGACAGCACAGACCACGTGGGTGAACTTTTAGGCCCCTCGCAGGTGAGTTTGGAATAGAAAGGGTCGGGCTATTCGGGCTTGCCAAAACTTGAAGAAAGACTAAGTTTTTAGCATATAAAATACAAATACTGGAGGAAATTATGCCTGCCTTCTCAATCAACGAAATCATCGAAATGGCCGTTCAAATCGAGCGCAACGGCTATGCGTTTTACAACGAAGCCAGCAAACGTAAAGATTTGGACAAAAAAAGCCTGGAATTCATCACCTGGTTGCGCGACCAAGAATTGCAGCACGAAAAGACATTCATGAAACTTCGCGATGACGCGGACTTGCAAGACCTTGAACTGACCCAGGATTGGGAAATGGTTTCCGCATATTTGAAAACCATCGTGGATGGAAGAATTTTCAACAGCCCGGAATCCGCCATTCGCAAAGCCACTGAAGCTTCAGACCTATCCACACTTCTGGATAACGCCATCACCTTCGAAAAGGATACCCTTCTCTATTTCCACACAGTTAGCGACAGCATTTCGAACCCCAAAGCCCTGGTTGCACTCAGACGCATCATCAATGAAGAGATTTCCCACGTGATGCGGCTGAATGATTTTAAGAAAACCCTGGCCTGAACCCTAAAGTGGCGTCCACCAAAAAGAAAAACAAGCCCAGAAAGGCGCTGCGAAGCCTCCTGATTTTGTTTTTGGCTTTGCTGGTGCTGCTTTACAACCCCGTTTCGGTGCGGCTGATGACGCTTTCCACGGCGGTGGTTTACAAGCTGGATCCGCGCATCTTTTATAATCTGATAAACACAGAAAGCCGCTTTCGGAGCTTTGCTGTGTCGCCCGCTCAAGCAATTGGCTTGGGACAGGTACAGGAACCCACAGCCCGCTACGTTCACGTGAAATATCGGCGTGGTATGCTTTATTTTCCACCATATAACCTGAGCATTTCCGCGCGTTATCTCAATTATCTTCGCGGCAGATTCGACAATAATTGGACCCTGGTTTTAGCGGCATATAATTGGGGTGAAAACAACGTGGAAAAAAGAATGCGGGGCATCCCTATCGACTCTGAGGCGGACTATCGCGACCGTTTTTATGACATCCGCGAAACATACGCCTACATTAACAAGATCATGCCTCGCACAAAAAAGGCTTGACGTGAAAGCGCAGGCAGAATTTTATCGAAAAAACTATCTCTTTCAGGAGTAACCAATGCTGAAAAAGCAACGCGGAAACGTGATATTCTGGATAATCAGTGCACTTTTGGCCATAGCTTTGGTCCTGGTTTTGGCCCTGCCAGGAAAATTTAAGCTGGACCCGGAAAAGAACACGGACGACTGCACCACCTACATGAAAAATATCTGGGTGGCAATCGACAACTATATGCAAGACTACAAAAAAGATTTTGAGGGCGACCTGGATTTGCTTAGAAACACAGCCAATCCGAACGGTAAAGGCACCTATCTTTCCGAGGAAAAATATTGCCCAGAACTTCAGGGCGAAAAAACGGAATATATTGCCTTCGGCAAACACCTCACCGAAGTGGTGGAGGGAGAAACCAAACACTATTCCGGCATCCTGGTTCTTTGCCCAAATTTGGACAAATATGCCAAACACATCCTGGATAAAAACTTCTACGACAATATGAGTGCCTCCAAGCTCCAAAACGTGATGGTGAACGACCTTATGAAAATCGATTCCATCACAAAAAACAATGCCAAACAGAAAAATGAGTTTATGATGCGCTATTTTGAGTATTGGAAAAACACCAAACACACGGAATTCAATGCCGCCATCGAGGATCCCACTTTCGTTAAGTTGCGCAAGGATCTCACCGGAGAACAACCTGATTTCCAGGATGATCCGGTTGACGATTAATTATATGAATTAAGTCCGCAGAGACAAAACCTTTCACGCATAAATCTTCCCCGCGGTATCGGCGGCTGTTTCAGATCCGCTCCGCGGGGATTTTATTTATACTTTAAAGGCTTGGGAAAATGCAATATCAGGAATTTTTAGATCATATTTACCAAAGATATTCTGGAAACATTAAGCTGGGGCTGGAGCGTATGGAGGGTCTGCTTGAGGAAATGGGCTCGCCGCAGAATTCTTTACGCGGTTTCCACGTTGGCGGAACCAACGGCAAGGGTAGCGTTTGCGCCAGTTTGGAAGCGCTGTGCCTGGCTCATGGATTCAGCACAGGGTTGAACACCTCGCCGCATTTGATAAATTACACCGAACGTTTCCGTGTCAATGGGCGCGAACTCGATTTCCCACGTGTTTTGGATACATTTTCCAGGTTTGAGGGTCTCTTTCAGAAGTGGGACGCCTCATTTTTTGAAATCACCACCGCCATTGCCATGCAAGTTTTTAAAGAGGAAGCCTTGCACAGCGCCGTGATCGAAGTTGGCCTGGGCGGCAGGCTGGACGCCACAAATCCTTTTACCCCGGATGTTTCAGCCATCACAAGCATCGGCTTGGATCACGTGAAAACCTTGGGCGCCACCATCAAGAAAATCGCCGCTGAAAAAGCTGGCATCATCAAGCCTGGCGTTCCTTTGGTGCTTGGAAAGCTCCCCGCTGCAGCGTTTAGAGTGATTACCCAGAGGGCTGAATCGCTGAAAGCGCCGCTTTTCCTGCCTGGAATCGATTACAGCTACCAAATCACATCACGCAGTGTTTCCGGTTTGGAGTTCGATTATTGTTTTGGTCGTCACCGTTATCGCAAGCTCTCCACAAACCTGATTGGAGAACACCAGGCGGCGAATTTGGCTTTGGCGCTCACTGCGTTTTTCATTTACGCGAAGCAAAGAGGTTTCAAGGTTTGCGCCCAAAAAGTCCGTTACGCTCTAAAAAACGTAAATTGGCAAGGCAGGATGCAGGTTCTGAGCACCTCGCCTGTCATAATTGCCGATGGCGCACACAATATTCAAGGGGTCCGAGCCGTGTTGGATACACTCTCCAAAATCTGGCCACAGCGCCGTTTTCGGTTTCTCATCTCCATTTTAGCGGATAAAAATTTTGGAGAAATGTTACGATTGATCTGCCAAAACGCTCAGAAAATCTACCTCGCTCAGAACAGTTCGGAACGAGCCGCCACGGTACAGGAGCAGGCTGCCGAAGTTCGTAAATACGGGGTGGAATATGCGACCGCGGATTCGGTTTCCGAGGCTTTGAAAATAGCGCGGGCAGAGATGTCCGAAAATGATATCCTGATTTGCGGTGGATCGCTTTTCACTGTGGGTGAAGTTCTGCAAGCTTTTTCCCAATAAT
>JAAYKA010000011.1 GCA_012522635.1 Candidatus Cloacimonadota bacterium | reverse complement strand
GTGCGCTGAAGATGGCGAATCTCCAAGGCAATTTTTTCCATCAGAGCGCCGATCAGGGCAAGCTCATTCATGAAAAAGGCATGGCGGTCGCGCTGGATGACCTGGGTGGAAACCTTGGCTGGCTTCAAATCCAGATATTCGCAGGCCAGCTCTTCCACACGCGGGTCAAGATGGGCAAAATTTCCCACCGCGCCGCTGAATTGTCCAACCGCGACGGTGTCGATGGCGTCCTGCAAGCGCTTGATATTGCGCTGGGTTTCTTCGAACCAAAGCGCGAATTTGAGACCGAAACTGATCGGTTCGGCATGAATTCCGTGAGAGCGTCCCATGCAAAGCGTTCGACGATGCTCTCGAGCTTTCAGCTTCAGGGTTTCCGCCAAACGGTGCAGCTCTGCCAAAATCAGCTCGCCAGATTGTTTGAGCTGCAGGGCTGTGGCTGTGTCCAGGGTGTCGGAGGACGTGAGACCAAAATGAATCCAGCGTGAAGCGGGGCCAACATTTTCCGCCACATTGGTGAGAAAAGCAATCACATCATGACGTGTGACGGCTTCAATTTCTTCAATGCGCTCACAGGAAAAATCCGCTTTACTGGAAATTGCCTGCCAATCTTCATCTGGAATCATGCCCAGTTCGTGCATGGCACGGGATGCAGCCAGTTCCACTTCCAGCCAGCATTCATAGCGGTTTTGCAGGGTCCAAACCCTTTCCATTTCGGGCAAACTGTAGCGACTGATCATGGCTTTTTCAAAAGGTCTTTGAGGAAACCGGGAATCTCGAATCCACCGCTGTTTTCCTGAGGACGTGGCAGAGGTGTGACTTCTGTACCGCCATATTTAATCGAATCCACCAGCAGTTCCATGGAGCCACTTTTACCCAGGCTCAGAACCACTTTGTCTGGATCGCCCTTGGAGGTGTAATTGAAATCTACAGAGACGCCGGAATCCGGATTCATAATTTTCAGCAGCTTCATGGCGGGTGAAAAAAGCAGGCTCGTGCCGCTCAAATCCAAAGTGTTGTCTTCCAGAATCAGGCTGCCATATTTTTCCACCAAATCATCCACATCGTTGAGGACGCTCAAATATCCTCCACCGCTGCCAAAGCCGATTTGTGCCAAAGCCTGGAGCTGTGGAACGAGAGGGGAATCCACGGCTAAATAATCAGCTAAGTATATGGATATCAATGGACTGGGACTAATACCAAAAGCGCCGCCGTCCAGGATGTCCAATCGCGCCTCATCCCTGGTTTTGTTCAAAACAAACATCTTGCGCATCGTCAACCCGGTATAATTCACGTTGACCACGCCGTCGGCTCTAAAATCCTGCCAACGGGACAGTTCCATGCGCAACAGCTCCATTCTGTCCACCGGTTTTATTGTGGCGCATGAGCTGGTTAAGATGGCCAAAACAAGCGTCAGGCCCAAAAACAAACGTTTCATTTGGTCTCCAAAGTCTTCTTTTTATTCAACATCCAGATGCCGATAATGGCTGCCACAACCATCAAAAAGCTCAAAATTTGGCCGATGGTCATGAAACCAAACAGGTATCCGTATTTATCATATACTTCCAAACTGTCCGGAACCCTCACAAATTCCACAAAAAAGCGGAAAATACCATATAATCCGATGAAATTCCAGAAAACCATGCCTTCTTTTTTGCACTTTTTGAGCAGAATCATACTCACCACAAAAAGCACCACGCCTTCCAGGAAAAGCTCATAAAGCTGGGTGGGATGGCGAACCAGCCCTTCCGGGTCGGTGGGAAAAACCATGCCCCAGGGCAGGGTGGTTTCGTTGCCCCAAAGTTCCGCATTGATGAAGTTTCCCAGCCGCCCCAAGCCTAAACCAACGGCCACCAATGGCATAGCCGGATCAGCCAACTGGTAAAAATCTAATTTCTGCCGCTTCAGATAAAACCACGTGGCAATTATCACACCCAAAGCGCCACCGTGGAAGCTCATTCCGCCTTCCCAAACATAAAGAATCTCCTGCGGATGTTTCAGATACCAGGGCAGATTGTAAAATATGACATAGCCGAGCCTTCCGCCCAGAATCACGCCCAGCATGATGGAAAAGATGATTCCTTCATATTGGTCGCGATTAACTTTCACTCCGCGCATCCTGAGCAGACGACGGTAGAAAATGTAGCCCAAAATGAAGCTGAGCACATACAAAAAACCATACCAGCGGATGGCAAAATCCCTGCCAAAGAGGGAAAAACTCACCAGATTGGGATCGATATTTGGATAAGCCAACAGAGTTTGCAAGGTTAACCTCCCCGGGTAAAACGGTCTAAACGTTTAATGATGAGTTGGGCTGCTTCCTGCGGCTCAACACTGAACACTTCGGTCTGTTTGTCATGCTTGGGAGTGAAAATCTTGACCACCTGGGTGGGCGAACCGTTCAAACCAATTGCTTTTTCGTCCAAGCCAAGATCATCGGCATTCCAGATTTTCAATTCCGCGTTGCGAGCATTGCGTTTTCCGCGCAGGGAGGGAAGCCGCGGAGTGTTTATCTCTTTCACAACTGTAATCACAGCAGGAAGTTTCAGTTTCAGGGTGTCGAAACCGTCTTCCAAAAGACGCTGCACGGTCACTGTGCAATCCGTAATCTCTTCAATTTTGCGGATGAAGCAGCCTTGGCGAAGGTTAAGGTGAGCCGCAATCCCAGGTCCAACCTGGGCTGTATCGCCATCAATGGCTTGCTGACCGCACATAATGAGGTCAAAATCCCCGATTTTTTTCACCGCCGCGGCCAGGGTGAGACTGGTTGCCCAAGTGTCAGCTCCGGCAAAACGCCGGTCTGAGAGCAAAATAATCTCATCCACACCCAGGGAAACCGCTTCACGCAAGGTTTCCTCGGCTTGGGGCGGACCCATGCAAATGGCGGTGATTTGTCCGCCATGCGCTTCTTTCAGCCGCACAGCTTCTTCGATGGCATAGGTGTCGAAAGGATTGAGGATGCTTTCCACCCCTTCGCGCACCAAAGTGTTTGTAACCGGATCAATTCTGATCTCAGTGGTGTTTGGAACCTGTTTTATGCAAACAATGATGTTCATAATCCTTACCTTCTCTGGTAAAATTCTCGGATGGAATCCACAACATAGAGTTTTTGCTCATCCGAAAGCTCTGGATAGATGGGTATTGAAAGAACTTTTTCAGCCATCTCTTCCGACACTGGCATTTCGCCTTTTTGGTGACCAAGCTCGGTGAAACATTCCTGCAAATGCAGAGGCAGCGGATAATAAACCGCGCAACCTATCTCACGAGATTTCAAATGGTTAAGCAAGCCATCGCGGTCTTCACAAATGAGGGTATATTGGTTGTAGATGGTCTGAGCCTGCGGTGCAATATAAGGAGTTTTAACCTGTGGAATCTCAGCCAGATGGCGGTTGTAAAACTCCGCGTTGCTGCGTCTTCCTTCGCTCCAGGAAGCCAGATAATCCAGTTTGATATCCAAAATCGCGGCTTGCAGCGTGTCCAATCTGCTGTTCAAGCCCACACATTTGTGGTAATACTTTGGACCTTCGCCATGCACGCGAAGCTGGCGCAGCCTGGCTGCAAGCTGGTCATCATTCGTGAGGCACATGCCGCCGTCACCCATCGCGCCCAGATTTTTGCTGGGGAAAAATGAAAGCGTTCCGATGTCGCCAAAGCTGCAGCTCATCTTTCCATTCCAGGTGCTGCCGATGCCCTGAGCGTTATCTTCAATCACTTTCAGCCCATGCTTTTGCGCGATTTGCATGATGCGATCCATATCGCAACACTGGCCAAAAAGATGCACCGGCATGATGGCTTTCGTTTTGGGGCTGATGGCTGCTTCGATTTTATCTGGATCCAAGTTAAAGGTTTTGGGGTCAATATCCACAAAACGAGGCCGGGCGCCGTTTCTCCAGATGGATGAAACCGTGGCAAAAAAGGTGAAGGGAGTGGTAATCACTTCGTCTTCCGGGCCAAATTCCAAAGCCTTGATGGCCAAAACCAGGGCGTCTGTGCCGGAAGCGCAGCCAATTGCATGTTTCACATCCAGATAGGCTGCCATTTTGTCTTCAAATTCCTTCACTTGGTGCCCCAGAATATAATTATGTTCGCTCATCACTTTATCCATCGCGGCGCGAATTTGGGGCAGCAGCGATTCATATTGAGCGTGCAGGTCGAGCATCGGTACTTTCAAAATTTCTATCTCCTTCAATGTGTTAAAGTGCGAATACCAAGGAAAATCGTCATCACCTGAGTGGCAATCAACATGACATCCTTGAAGCGACTCCAGTTGTCGTATGTGACTTCTTCTGAAACATAAATCTGGTCGCCGGGGTTCAATTCCATCTTTTTCGAGGGTTTCACCCAGTTTCCGCTGGCAGAGCTAATCACACGCGTCCCGCCAGAACGTTTATTATTTGTATAACCACCCGCCTTGCGGATGTAATATTCATAATTTTCACCCTCCACCCAGGGGATAAGACCTGGATTTGCCACCTGCCCGCTCACTTCCACCATATCCATCAGCTTGGGCACAAACAGGTAGTCTCCATCGCGCAAAAGCGGGTTGGCTTCGGCGCCCTTGCTTTCCCAAGTGCTTAGAACATCAATGGAATAGCGTCCTGGAAACTGGCGAATGCGGTTTAACATATAGTAGTATTCCATGGAGGTCATGTTCGAAATATCAATGGTCAACAGGCGCTGCAGTTCCAGATCCGGCTCCTGAGCGGCAGGCCGATTGGCAAAAATTGCGCTGCGCAGGTTTCCGCGCGAACTGGGACCGCCACAAAGCAGCAGAACATCGTAAAGCGTGGTATTTTCATCCACAAGATATTCCCCGGGAGCACGCACATCTCCTTCCACAGTGATTTTCCAAGCTCGGCGATGTTCGCTGTCCGCGAAAACACTGATGCGGTCGTGTGGTTTCAAAAGAACCTCAGACGCTGCCTGGCTCTGCAGGTCAACTCGCAAAATATCGAATTCAGGGGAATCCTCACGATAGCGGTAAATGCTGAGCACATTTCTATCCGCCGCGAGGGTGAAACCTTGGGCAAGTCCCAAAATATCGGAAAGCCGGTCTCCAGGCACAAACTCATATTCCCCAGGGAAATACACTTCCCCAAAAATGCTGACAGAGGTTTCCAAAGGTGGCACCTGGATGAGATCGCCATCTTTAAGCAGCGGATTTTGTTCCAAATCTCCCACCCGCGAATATTTCATCAGATCATAGGTCCGAGCCTGATTGCCACGGATAAGCCTGACACTTCGCAGCCCCTGAAAATTTTCAAACAGGGAATCCCGCGCCGCCATCTGCAGCTTTTGAAAATCAAGTGTAGGCTGCGCCAGAGCTGTTGTTTGAGATGTCCCTGCAAGCCTTATGGCGTCTGAAACCCTGCTGAGTGAAGTCACCTGGTAGGTTCCAGGATTTGCCACAAAACCGGTCACGTTCACCGAAATGAAAGTCTGCATCCCGGGCTGCGGCAGGGTTTGCGCGCTCAAGGCAAATGCAAAAACCAGCGCGATGACCAAGATAAATCTAGTTTTCATAGTGTTCAAGCATCCGTTTTATGATGGCATCCAGATTAAAATTGGGCTCATAACCAATGTATTCTTTAACTTTATTCAGATTTGGCATCCTGTTCATCATATCCTCAAAACCTTCTTCAAACGCGTCTTCATAGCTCATATATTCTATGCGGGATTTGCTTTTGCACATTTGCCGGACTTTTTTGGCAAGGTCTTCTATGGAGATGGCTTCCGTGGTGCCCACATTGAAGATTTCACCTTCACATTTCGGTGTGTTCATCAGCTTGATGAGCGCGCCCACAACATCGGCAACATCTGCGAAACAGCGGGTTTGCTTGCCAGAGCCATACACCACGAGGGGCTGATCCAACAGCGCGGATTTGATGAATTTTGGCAAAACCATGCCATATTGACCGGTTTGACGCGGTCCCACGGTGTTGAATAAACGCACGATTACAACCGGCAGACGTTTTTCCCGAAAGTATGCCAAAGCCATGAATTCGTCGATGGCCTTGCTGTCGCTGTAGCCCCAGCGGCTGATGTGAGTGGAGCCCAAAATGCGGTCGTCCTCTTCGGAAAAGGGAACCTTCTCATTTTTGCCGTAAATCTCTGAAGTGGATGTGATTAACACCTTGGCTTTGTGTTTGTTGGCCAGTTCCAAAATGCTATCCGTGCCCCCGATATTTGTCTTCAGAGAAAGCAGCGGATTTTCGATGATATATTTCACTCCAACGGCGGCAGCCAAATGGTAAACCTGCTGCACCCCATCCATCATTTTTTCCATTAAGTCACGGTTCAGAATGCTTCCAATCTTATAGCGGAAGCTGCCGTTACCTTTAAGGTGTTCAATGTTATCCAGCCGGCCTGTGGAAAGATTGTCCACAATTCTGACCTCATGGCCTTCCTCGAGCAGTTTTTCCGCCAGGTGGGAGCCGATAAATCCGGCTCCTCCGGTGATTAATATCTTCATAAGTTCTCCAATTCTGAAGCCTTTATATTATCCTGTAAATGGATTATATCAATTTAATACAAAATTAGACTGCCTCATTTTTGTCAATGAAAAAGAGGGTGCCGGACTTTCCTTGAGCACTTTTTTCCCACAATCCTGCTTTTTCAACCCGTTTTCATTCGGAGTTGAACCGAGCTGTCCAAAGATTTTTCGCTCCAGCCTTGCTCTTGGTTTGAACAGGATTTCCTGTTGTCTGTTCTTCCCCGGATGTCCGACCACGGTCGGGCTTTTGACGAGGGCGAGCCAAGCGGAATTTGTTTTGGAATCAAGAAAGGAAAAGGACTGTCGGCTTGGAATAAACGCAAAACGCTTCTTTCAAGCGTCTTCCTTGACTCTGGCTCAAGATCAACCCACTCATGCCTCGGCATCATCCCATAGCGGGCATGAGAAGTTCCTTGGAAAATCCGGGCTAAAGCATGAGCCAGGGCTTAGGCGGGTTGAAGTTGGCACCTGTTTATTTTACTTGTCCGGCTCTATTTTTAGTGACTCCAACTCCCTGTTACAAATGACTTTGCCCGGCTTTCGAGAGCACTGTGATCGGCTTTTTTGACAGTAGATCAATTTGACCCTTTCCCTCTTGCCGCCTTTAGTGTCCCTTATGTTTCAAAGGCAATCTTAAGCGACACAAAGAGTTAGGGCTTTGACGCTGTTATTACATCAGGCTCGTTCAGATAATAAGGGACGAAAAATTTAGGGCGTAATCACAAGTTTGCGTGTGGCTTGAAAACCAGAGCGCTCGGAAAGTTTGAGCAGGTAAACTCCGGCGGGAAGAGTGGGCAAAGATATTTCCGCCTGGGTTTTGGCATTTGAAAACTGCTGGGAAAACACGAGTTGTCCGCGGATGTTGTGAACACTGATGGTGTCGAAGTTGCTGCCGCTTTGGATTTTGAGACCAGCCATGGATGCCACTGGATTCGGATACAACGAAAAGGCAATGCTGGGAGTGGAAAAAACGGGGTCATCAACCGGGGTGGAAAAGCTAAAAAGGTTATCCAGAAAGAGCTCAATGGCAGGATTTTGGTAGGCTGGAAGCCCCGAGGACGCGCCCGCCCACAGAATCGTGCCGAGGCTGGGAATATATTGAAACGCGGCCAGGCAATTATCCAGCCCGGCAGCTCCAACCATCAGACTCCACTGGCGTTTGGGAGAAACTTGGTAATCAATATCGAGGGAATCCTTGATGCTGGCATAGCGAGAACAGCAGGAAGGAAAAGTTAGCGCGCGAAAGTGGTTTGTGGCGGCGAGGTTTTGCCCCTGCAAAAGAGCTTCAGGGTGGTCATAATAGCGCAGCACGGTGCCGGAATTATTGGTTTCCACCACGACGGATTCCACCATCCCCTGGCTTTCGCTCAAAGTGTGGATGATGCTGCCACTCAAGTGGGTGCCGTCCTGGATGGCAGTGGTCACGTCGTAGATATTGAACTGTCCATCCTGGTTGTAGTCAAAGCGTTCCATGCCGCGGCGGATGTCCAAAAGGATGGGATTTAAGCCGGTCTGCGCGGTGAAGGAATGGTCGTTGCCAAGGTTCAACGAAGCCCAAACTCCGTGTTCGGAAACGGCAGTTACGGCGCCCAAAATTCCGGGGATGGTTGCCGAAAGCCATTTTTGTTCGTCCGGTTCGCTGGGATGATGGATCACAACAAGCGGGTTATCCACAATGGAATCATAAAGAGACCAATCCAGCCAGCGCGTGATGACGGAAGCGCCTTGCAGGAGGTCGTCTTCGGCAGTGGAAATGCCCCAACTGGACAGGGAGGAACAGCCCAGCTGCATCTGGTTGTCCCCAGCGGACTTGGACACGTGCTGCATATCCAAAAACGCATTCATGAAAAGGAAGTCTGTGTGATCCAAATCCCGCTGCAGCCCGGCGTGATAGAGGCTGGCACCGGAATCCACAATGCCTTGAATCAATCCCTGGGTTTCTTCCACAATGCGCGGATCGTTGTCGAAATGATCTGTGTGCAAGCCCTTAAGATATTGATACCAAACGGAATCCGAGAACATAAACATGATCCAGAAAAATTCATCGAACACGTCGAGGATGGGCTCGGCAATCAGATATCCCTGGGCATGGCCGCGCTCGTGGTGGCTTCCCCAAACGTGCAGAATTGCTTTATCTCCAATATATTGCAAGTCTCCATTGACCTGCGCAAAAAACGGCAGAACCGCCGCTGAAAGGACCAAAACCAGACACAAGATTTTTAAGATATTTCCCATGGTTGGCTCCTTTTGGAATTGATTTTTTTGTGAACCCGATAGTTATTGATAACCACGCCCAAAAACACGAGATTGGCGACGCCGAACATTACATTCAGGGAACGGGTTTCTTTTTTCCCATAGAAGGCGAGGATGCCGCCTAAAAACATAAGCAGCACAAACTTGAACACAACTATCCCGCGCAGGGCGCCAAGCTTGCGCAAAACCCAGCGGGCAATGGGATTTTTCTCTCTAAAATAATGATCCGGTTTCACTACTTTCCAAGTGGAATGTCCATCCAGGATGTTCAAAACCAGAAAAACGAAAAGCTGTCCCACAAGCAGGGGATAGCTGTCTCCAATCCTGGCAAGCGTTTTTAGCATTTTTTGGTCTCCGATCCTTGTTCTTGTGCCAATTGACGCCCACGGATGCCACGCCAGTTTTTGAAATTACCCACCACAATCCAGGTAAATATGGTTATGCCTAAAATCAATAATATCAAAACGATATGTCCCCAAACGGGAAAGCTTCCCAGCAGGAAAACCACCGCGGTGATGAATGAAATCCAGAGCAATTCTGCCAAAATGAGACCCGGTAAAAGACCCAGTTTGGCAAACATCCAACGCGCCACAGGGTTTCGTTCACGGTGCAAGTGTTTGGGACGCACAACTTTCCAGGTGGAAACTCCGTCCAAAATGTTCAGCAAAACCAAGATCAGATAGAGAATAATTTGGAGCGCGAGCATCAGAATTCAAGCCCGGCGGCGGGAAAATGCCCACCACCGGGTTTTTTATCTGTTGAAATAAATCACATGCGTGCGCGGATCTTGCTTTCAATGGTGTCTGCAAGTTCCTGGCACTCTTTAACGATTCCGGCGGCACGGGCTTTGATGTCGGTTTTGAAAGCTTCGTCCTTGCTGCCGGCAAGGTTGATGAGGATGTTGTAATCCGCCGCTTTTGCAGCGCTGAGAGCGGTGAGAGCTGCCACTCCGGCATCGGAGAGAGCGTTCACATTTCCGACGTCCGCCACCTTGTCTGCCAGATTGACGGCTTCGCAGGCTATCTCCAAGGTTTTGAAGGGGATAAGGATGGCCTGCTGGGTTGTTCTTTCGATTTCGGCATCGCGGAAAGCGGTCTCTTCATCTGTTTTCTTGGGAAGGCGCATTGCATCCATCAAAGCGTTGAAAGCGTTGGTATCGTTGTCGATACATTGCAAAGCGCGCAGCTTGATGTCCTGGCCCTGCGGAGCGAATTCACGCACGGCATCCTGCACTTTTTCATAGCCTTTTTTGTCTATTGTGAGGTTTGAAACCATGGCGGAAAGCGCTCCGGAAAGTGCCACGCAAAGTCCTGCAACACTGCCTCCTCCCGGAGCGGGGGAATCAGTTGAAAGCAGGTCTGCAAAAGCTTCCAGGCTTAACGCACAGAGACTGTCAGAAGGCGCGATGGCATATTCAATCACTTTTTTATCCAAATCGAAGGGGCCCAATTCCGCCAGTCCCATGGATTGGATGGCTGTATCCATCACCATTCTTTCAGGAAGGCCGGTGCTTTCGCCCAAACGTTCAAGGTAATAATTTCCAGCCTCCAGCAAAGCGGCTTTGGGAAGCAAGCCAACCAATTCGCTGCCAGTGACTTGTATTCCTTTTTCCCAAGCGAGTTCACGCACTTTTTCCAGCACGAGATGAGGCGGAGTGATTTTGTAATTTGTGAGGTTGATGCTGATTTGGGCGCGATCGTAACCGTCGATGTACCAACCAACTGCTTTGCAATGTGAGAAAAGCCCCGGCACGTTGACTTTTTCTCCATTTTCGTCGCGGACAATTTTTCCCGCTTCGTCTCGGGCGACACGGCCTTTTTCCCTGATGGTGAGCGCGAGATCGTGCGCTTTCTTTTTGTCGCGGGTGTTCAGATTAATATTGTAGGCAATCAAAAATTCTCGCGCGCTGATGGCTGTCGCGCCGCTGCGGGCGTTGAAAGTGTGGGGGCCATAATCCGGTTTCCAATCTGGGTCTTTGGCTTTTTCGGACAGAGCCTCATATTCGCCGGATCTCACATTGGCAAGATTGCGCCATTCCTCTTTGGAGGCGGCATTTTCATATAGATAAACTGGGATACCGAGTTCTTCGCCCACTCTTTTTCCAAGTTTGTGAGCATATTCCACGCATTCTTCCATGGTCATTCCAGAAATTGGAATGAAGGGGCACACGTCAGTTGCGCCCATGCGGGGATGTTCGCCGCGATGTTTGCTCATGTCGATGAGTTCAGCGGCTTTTTTTATGGCCTGGAAAGCTGCTTCCACAACGGCTTCCGGCTCTCCAGCCATGGTAAAAACTGTTCGGTTTGTGTCCGCACCGGGGTCAACGTCGAGCAAAACAACGTTTTTGACGGCGCGGATGGATGCAGCGATCGCATCCAGGATGGCCTGATCACGGCCTTCACTGAAGTTTGGAACGCATTCCATCAGTTTCATGGTTCACCTCTTGTATCTGTTTTATGTATTTTAACTTTGATGATTTTCTTTTCGGTGGCTTGCAGGATTTGGAGGCGGTATGGCTCCACATTGATAATCTGACCCTGGTGGGGGATGCGGGCAATGCGATCCAGAATCAGACCCGCCAAAGTTTCATAATCACCTTCAGGAAGCGTGATGCCATATTCATCCTCCAAGCGGTCAATCTCTGTGTCCGCCTGTGCCAACCAGGTGTTTGGCGCCACCTGCTCCACTTCGGGAATTTCTTCTTCCTCGTCATATTCATCCGCAATGTCGCCAAAGATTTCTTCCAGAATATCTTCCATGGTCACGATGCCAGAGGTTCCGCCATAGGAATCAACCACGATGGCAATGCTGCGACGATGTTTTTGCATTTCGCTGAGCAATACGTCGAGGTTTGTGTTTTCGGGCGTGAAAAAGGGTTCGCGGAGCAACTTATCCACCGTCACATCAGTTGTTTGTCCTGTTTTCAAGATATCGTAGATGATGAGAATGCCTGTGATATCGTCAAGGTTTTTTCCGTAAACGGGGTAGCGAGTATATCCTTCTTCACGGGCAATTTCGATGGCTTCGGCAACGGTGGCAGTGGCTGGAATGGCAATCAATTCCGTGCGTGGGACCATCACGTTGCGGGCAACCTGGTCCGTGAATTCCAGCGCGTCTTCAATCATTTCCAGCCTCGGTTCGTCCTCATCGTCATCCTGGGTCAGCGAAATGAGGTAGGAAATGTCGTCTTTCGTCAGGTAGTCGAACTCGTTGACATCGGATAGTTTGAGCAGTTTTCTCAAGGCCGCGTTCAGCCAGGAAATTCCTTTTACCAGTGGTCTGAAAAGAAATTGGAAAACACGCAGGAAGGGATAAAACCTGGGCATGAGGACGTCGGCGTGGTCACGAAAGATGGATTTGGGTATCACCTCTCCAAATACGAGAACGACAGCACCCACCACCAACGCGGTGTATTTTGCATCGAAACCGCCGATATATTCCTTCACGACAAAGGTGGAAAGGCTTGCAATCAAGATGTTTACAAGGCTGTTCCCCAGCAGGGTGGTTCCCAAAACACGATCCTTGTGTTGCAGTTCCCGAAACAGCGTGGCGGCAGATTTGTCTTTGCGGGCCCTGCTTTCCAATTCCACCATATTGATGGAAACCGCCCCGTTTTCAATTCCGGAAAACAGAAAAGACAGGGTCAGCAGAAGCAAAAAAACCGCGATCCAAAGAATTAAAAGTGGTATTGACATTATTCGTTAACCTTTTCGCTGCGCCAAGCCATTCGCAGAGCTTGGACAAACTCGTCGATGTTTCCTGCCAGAAAAGCATCGAGGTTGTGGCTTGTCAAGTTTATTCTGTGGTCTGTGACTCTGGATTGGGGAAAATTGTAGGTACGTATCTTGGCGGAACGATCTCCGGTGCTGACTTGGGCTTTTCGAGAACGGGCGATTTCCTGTTCCTGGCGACTGATTTCCGCGTCCAGGAGCCTGGAACGCAGGACTTTCATTGCCTTGGCCTTGTTTTTAATCTGAGATTTTTCGTCTTGACAGGTGACCACTATTCCGGTGGGGACATGCGTGATGCGGACCGCGGAGTCAGTTGTGTTCACACTTTGGCCACCGTGGCCGGTACTGCGGTAAACATCGATGCGGAGTTCGTTTTCGTTGATTTCCACATCGATATCTTCAGCCTCAGGAAGCACAGCCACACTGACAGCGGAGGTATGGATGCGACCTCCGGATTCGGTGACTGGGATGCGTTGAACGCGGTGTACGCCACTTTCAAAACGCATCATGCCAAAGGCATCTTCACCGCTGAGCATGAAGATTATTTCTTTGTAGCCGCCCAAACCGGTTTCGTTCAAATCCAAAAGTTGGAGTTTCCAGCCTTTTTGATCAGAATAATAGCCATACATGCGGTAGAGAACAGCCACAAAAAGCGCGGCTTCCTCGCCTCCGGTCCCAGCGCGGATTTCCACAATCGCATTTTTGCCATCATTTGGATCGCTGGGAATGAGCAAATCTCGCAGTTTTTCTTCGCTTGCTGCCATTTGGCTATTGAGATCAACCAGTTCCGCTCGGGCAAGCTCAAGCATCTCGGGGTCATTTTCCGTTTTTATAATTTGCTCCGCGTCCCGGGCTTGTGTTTCAAGATTTTGATAAAGATCCCACTCTGCGCAGATTTGGGAAAGTTCCTTGTTTCTGCGAGAGAGTTCTTTATAGCGGCGTGGATCGCTCAATATGCTGCTATCCGAGAGCTTTTCCTGCAACTCAGCCAATTCCTGTTTCAAACCCTCCAGTTTTTCGCGGGGTAACATCAGCTTTGCATCACCTTCACTTGGTGTCCATCCAAATCCATGTCCAGAGCGGCTTTCATCGCTACCAACGCGGTTTCAACCATGAGGTCATCAGGTTGCTGGGTGGTGATGCGCTGCAAAGCCATTCCGGGTACAGTGAGAATCTTCACCACAGGATGTTTCAGGTTTTTGCCGCTGAATTTCAGGATTTCGTAGCTGACGCCTGAAACCAGAGGAATCAGAAGAAAGTGGTAACCCAAACGCAGAGCCATCGGGACCTGACCTTTTATAATGAACACGGAAACCAGGGTGTCTGTCACGGAAAAGATCAGGATTGCCACCAACAAAACAAAAAACATAAAGCTGGTGCCACAACGCGGGTGAATGGTGGTGTTGCTCTGGATTGCAGAGATTTCCAGCCCGGTCTCTTTTTCGTAGGCGTTCACGTTTTTATGTTCCGCGCCATGATATTGGAAAAGCCTGTGGATGTCCTTGAGACGACTGATCAGCCAAATGTAGAAAACGAAAAACACGATGCGGATGCTGCCGGCGAATAGATTGAAATAGAAATTCTGTTTTGAAAGACCAATCCAATCTGCAATCCTGTAGGGTAGCCAGGCGAAAAGTATAAAAGCCAGGCCAAAGGCAAAAATGTAGCTGATGATATTTTCCACTTGCAGGGCAACTTTACTCTTTTCTTTTTGCTTTTTTCCATTGGCTTCTTCCTCGGCTTTGAGATCCAATTCCGCTCTGTTTGCTGAAAGCGTGAGGGTCTTCATGCCAATATTCAACATCTCAATCAAAGATACGAAGCCCCTGATGATGGGCACACCCAAAAAACTGCCTTTTTTGGCTTTGCTGGTGAAAGGCTCCTTGAAAAGTTCAATTGTGCCATCTTGGCGACGCAGCGCAGTGGCAATGGATTCCGGCCCACGCATCATCACACCTTCAATTACGGCTTGCCCACCAACACTGATTTCTTTTTTAACTTCCATTTCCAAAATCCTTCATTTCTTTTTTGCGGCACAAAAAAAGCCATCTCCCAAGCTTGGAGCTACGGTGAAATGGCGGTTTTGAACGTTGTGCTATTCTTCGTTTTTGATGTTGTATTTCTTGTTGAATTTTTCAACTCGACCGGCAGTGTCGATAATCTTCTGTTTTCCAGTGTAAAAAGGATGGCAAACGTTACAGATATCCACATGCAGGTTGCCTTTGGTGGAACGGGTTTGAAATTCGTTACCGCAGGCACAGCGTACGGTTACTTCTTCATATTTGGGGTGTATTCCCTGTTTCATTTATCTTGCTCCTTGAAAGTTCGCACTTTGATTTATGGTCACATTTTTAGGCATGGCATATCTGTCAACTGCTTTTTTGATGTTGGATTCCACATATTGTTCGACATAAAAAAGGCTTTTAAAATTTCAATATTACCCATAATATATTGCTTGAGTGAGCGTTGCGCAAAGTTTTTATCATTGTTTTTGATTCAGACTGGAGGGAAATCTACAAATGAAATTGAAAATGACGAAAAAAATGCTTGACACGTAAATGCCCTGAGATTAGATTGACCCCAGAATGTAAATGGTCGCGCTTAAGGGTGCGATTAGAATATATTGTGTATGGCGAGAGCATGCGCTTTTACCAGCATGTTTTCAGCCGGGCGATTGAGAGGAAATAGGTTGCACCTTGCGCTCGGCAAAACTTGGGCAACCTAACAAGGAGTAAAAGGTATGAAAAAATTTGTATTATTAGCAGTAATTGCAGTGTTGGCCTGTGGAGGCTTGTTTGGAGCCTATATTGTTAGAGTGCAGACCAACGTTACCAACCTTCATGGAACTTTCACAATATGGCACAACGGCGTCGATATGGGACAAACAGTTCCGACAGACGCGATTACGCCATACGTAGAAATCAGCAAACCAACTAAAAGCGAACTTTTTGGACTCTGGGAACTCGATCCAGTTCCCTCAGGCTGGAGCCCATGGAACCCAATATCCTACACGATCACCAATAGCAGTGCTTTCTTCCCAATGGATAATGGTGTGGATTTTATTTTTGTGATGAGTTTCAATACGGATATTCCCGATTATACCCCCGTTGAACTCAGCAGCTTCACTGCCACCCTCACTGCCTTGAATTATGTGCAGATCAATTGGATAACACAGTCTGAAAGCAATTTGCTGGGATATCGGGTATATCGTTATGAGCCCAGTATTCAAGATAATGCGATCCTGATCACACCCACATTGATTCAGGCGACAAACACCAGCCAAACGCAAAGCTACACTGTTTTGGATAACGAAGTCGAAGTTGGCAGCACTTATCTGTATTACTTGGAAAGCGTCGAAGCTAACAAAAGCGAATTCTTTGGTCCTGTCAGCATCAGCGTTCAAGGTGAGGTGCCCCCAGTTTATCCCCAGGTCAGCGAGTTGAAAAACGCCTATCCCAACCCCTTCAAGGCAAACAACAGCACCACCATCGCTGTTGAAGTGAAAGAAGGCGAAAACGCCACTCTTTCCATTTACAACTTGCAGGGCAAGCTTGTGAAAACCTTCAAGGTTGGACAAGGCAGCCACAACATTAGCTGGAATGGTGCCGACACCAATGGCAAAGCCTGCGGCAGCGGTATCTATCTCTACAAGCTGAGCACCCAAACCACCAACCAAACCAAAAAGATGGTCATCGTTAAATAAGATTGACCACTCCCTTATAATTAAGGTCCCGGTTTTACCGGGACCTTTTTTGATTCCTTTCCAACCCGAGCGGGTAAATATGATGGGTATGCTCCGCAATTAAGATATGTAATTAATTGATTAAACTGCAGATGAATTATTGGGGCGGCATTGCCACTTGATTGAAACATCTAATAGACAATTATTAGTCCAACCACATCCTGAATCTCGCACGCCAACTCATATTCAAATGCCATTTTGAAATGTGACACAAAAAACCGTCCCCCACATGGAGGGACGGTACATCGTGTAATGTTTAATTTGGTTTAGAGTTCCCTGTGACAGAGCCACCAGTCAAGGCACTCATATTCGCCAGTTTTGGCACCTTCGAGTCTCTTGCGTGCAGCTTCCACATCGGTGACGGGTGGAATGATTACGCGGTCGCCAAACAATTCTCCATCTGGCCACTGAGCGGGAATGGCAACATTGTTTTTGTCCGCAATCTGCATGCCTTTTACTGCCCTGAGGATTTCATCCATGTTGCGTCCAAGCTCCTGGGGGTAGTAAAACATAATACGAATTATGCCATCGGCGTCAACGATAAACACCGCGCGGACGGTGTTTGTGCCTTTTCCAGGATGCACGAGCCCCAATTTACCTGCCACCGCTCCGGTGTCGGCAATAATGGGGAATTGAATTTCGACACCAAGTTTTTCCTGAATCCACTCTTCCCATTTAATATGGCTGAAAACTTGGTCGACACTCAAGCCAATCAATTCTGTATTGAGTTCCTTGAACTTTTGGTAGCGCTTTTGAAAGGCCACAAACTCGGTAGTGCAAACGGGTGTGAAATCAGCAGGATGGCTGAAGAGAACAAACCATTTACCTTTCATATCCTCAGGCAGATTCATCACACCACTGGTGGTCACAACTTTCATTTCGGGGAATTTGTCTCCCAATAAGGGAATTCCTGTTTTCATGTTTTCCATTATTAACTCCTTAGTTTTTAATCAAGATATAATCATAAAGTAACCAGAAACGTATTTCAAGGCAAACCAATATTTTCTTCCAATATGTCACAATCTCGAAAAGAAAAATGTTTTCAAGCCCTTGAGTATGGATATCATATCATGTTGTTTAATGTGTGATAATAGTATCATCGGGAATCAAAAAAACCACCGCGTACGACTCGATTCATGTTCACTGAGCTGAAGATGCTTTTTTCTATTTGACATTTTGGCTTGATGTGGAATAATGGGTAAAAGGCTTGAAAATAAGAGAAAAACACTGTTTAGACAAGCGCCCACCTCGCTGACGCACAAGCGAAGTCAAGCCAAAGTCGCATATTTTTTAATGAAAGACAAACAAATGAAGAACAAAGAAAAACGAGGGATTTTTGCCAATATCGGCTCGCTGCTGGCCACCACTGCCAAAGCCGCTGGCATTGATCTAAAAAAAACTTGGCAGTACATCAGCAAACCCAAGGCACGAAAACAGCTGATGGCGGATTTTTGGAACTTCCTAAAACGCTGGTGGCAATTGATAACTCGCGAAAGAGTGATGCGTGAAGCGGGCTCGCTCACTTATATAACCATTTTGGGTTTCGTGCCCTTCGTGGTTTTCATCCTGCTCATAGCGCCGGACCTGCCTTTTTTGAATCTCAGGGAAAAGCTGTTTTCGATCATTTCAGACCATTTGATACCGACTTCCGCGTTTGCCTTGAACAGTGTTATCGAAGGAATGTTGGAAGGTCGGGCTGGGTTTAACGCGATAAACTTCATTGTAATGATGGTTTCATCCTATTCGTTGTTCAGAGTGATTCGCGATTCCTTCGATCGCATTCTGAAAATGGAATTCAAACCCCGGCAAAGTCCGTTTCAACAACTCATAAAGTTTTTGGGTACCATTATCCTGGGTGTTTTCATCCTGGCGATACTGCTATCAAGTTCTTCGCTGCCAATGATCTCGCGCTTGTTGAAACTGCCCCTTCTGAATTGGATCACCTACTTAATTCCGTTCGCGATGCAGTTTTTCCTCCTGGTGTTTCTCTATACATTGATGCCATCTATAAAAGTGGAACGTATGTCGCTGGTGCGTGGCGCTTTTTGGACTGCCATCATTTGGCTGCTGGTGAAGAGCGGTTTTGATTTTTATATCTACCGCATGACCAGTTATCACAAATTTTACGGCACCCTCTCAGCATTACCCATCTTTCTTTTGTGGATATATGTAAACTGGCTGATTATCCTAAGCGGAATCGTGATGGTGGCAGTGTTTGAAGATAAAACCAATGCAGACGACGACAAGCCGCAGAATCTGGCTAGAGTCTGCGTTGAGTTGTTCTCCGATGGTAAATTGCAAGGAATGCTGGAAAAAACGATCAGCAGCGCAGAACTTAAAAAATTGTTAAAGCAATCCGAAGAGGAAAAATGAGCAAATACGCCTTGATATCAGTCTCCGATAAAAGCGGTGTGGAAACCCTTGCCAAAAGTTTGTCCAAACTTGGTTTTACCATTCTTTCAACATCCGGAACGGCTGTATATCTGAGGAAGTTTTGTCCGGAACTGATCGACATTTCCGAACTTACCGGTTTCCCCGAAATTCTGGACGGACGTGTTAAAACCCTGCACCCAAAGGTTCATGCTGGTATTTTGGCAGACCGCACAAAAAAGGAGCATTTGGAAACCCTGGCGGAACATGGCATAAAAAAGATTGATTTAGTAGCCGTAAACCTCTACCCTTTCGCCAAAACCCGCGAAAAAGAAAACGTGGAAGACCAGGAAATCATTGAAAACATCGATATTGGCGGCCCCAGTCTTCTGCGCGCGGCAGCAAAAAACCACGCCTCTGTCACTGTTCTCTGCGATCCGACAGACTATTCCAAAGTGATAAATCAGATTGAAGAAGATGGCGAAACAAAGCTTGAAACACGCCGAGAGCTTGCCCGCAAAGCATTTGAACACGTTCGGGATTACGACGCTGAAATTGCCGACTATTTTTTGACCAAGGAAAAAACTACAGCAAAGGAGCTGCCCCCCACCCTGAAAATTAATAGCGCTTTGCAAGCATCACTGCGTTACGGCGAAAACCCGCATCAACAAGCTGGCATCTATGCCAAACCTGATGCAAACTTGCAACTTCTACACGGACAGGAACTTTCTTTCAACAACCACCTGGATATTGCCGCCACCCTTCAGGCGTTGAGGCTCTTCGAAGCCCCCGCAGTGGTGATTGTAAAACACTGCAATCCTTGTGGGATAGGAATTGGTGTCAACCTAGCCGAAGCATATCAAAAAGCATTCGCTGCCGACACCCAATCCCCATTTGGCGGCATTGTGGGACTGAACCGCCCCTTGAACCTGGAAACAGCAAAACTTATCGATCAAGTTTTCACCGAAATCATCATCGCGCCTGATTATGAGGATGGAGTTCTTGATTTTTTGCGCCGGAAAAAGAAACGGAGACTGATCCAATCCAGTTGCAATCTGGTGGAAAAAGCAAACTGGGAATTGAAGGATCTGCCTCAAGGCTGGCTGCTGCAAAGCTGTGATCATGTAAATGATGACCCCAATGAATGGAAAACCGTGACGCAAAGAGAACCGGATCCCAGCGAGCGGGAAGCTTTGGCTTTTGCCTGGAAAGCTGTGTCGCTACTGCGTTCAAATGCAATCGCAATCATCGGAACAAACCGTGTTTTTGGCTTGGGCGCCGGCCAAACCAGCCGCATCGACGCTCTGCATCTGGCGCTGTGGAAAGCTCAGAAATTTGGCCATGATTTAAGCTGTGCAGTTTGCGCTTCCGACGGCTTTTTCCCTTTTCGGGATTCCATCGACGAACTGCATTCCCAAGGCATTCGCGCGATAGTCCAGCCCGGAGGCTCCAAAGGTGATCAGGACGTGATTGCGGCCTGCGATTCCTTCGGTATTGCCATGCTTTTCACCGGTATTCGCCACTTCCGGCATTGATTTTTGTTTGACAGATTATGTGCTTTCAAAAAGATGGCTTTTCCAAGCGCGGAGATGTGTCCGAGTTGGCTGAAGGAGCACGATTGGAAATCGTGTATACGTGCAAAACGCGTATCCTGGGTTCGAATCCCAGCATCTCCGCCACTCAATTTTTCAATCCACCATTTTCACACCCATTTTTAAATAAGGAGTTTTCCCCATGAAAACAAGAAATGGCATTTTACTTGGCTGCGGCGTCATTGTACTCATTCTGATTGGAACCTTTGTGGCAGGATATTTCCTCGCCAGTCCTTTCAAGGGAGCAAGCGTTTCCAAAGGTAGCTGGCTGGTTTTGAACCCCAGCGGCAGCGTGCCGGATTACACTGAGATTAACGGACCGGAATTTTTGAATTTTGGCTCTCTCAGCGTGGACGATATCTGTGTCCGCATTCGAAAAGCCGCGAACGACGGCAAAATAAAAGGCATCGTGATCCGCCCCGGTGGAGCCGCGATCAATCAGCCCAACCTAAACGAGATCAAAGCCGCGCTTCAAGATTTTAAGCTCAGCAAAAAACCCGTGATCGCCCACGCGGAAATTGTTTCCCAAAACGACTACCTGCTTTGCTCCATGGCAGACAAAATCTACATGGACCCTTCCGCCTCAGCGGGAATCATGCTGGAAGGCGTTTCCGGAAACGTCCTCTTCTACAGTGAGGCCCTCAAAAAACTGGGTGTCAAAATGCACGTGATGCAGGCCGGAGACTACAAAGGTGCCGGTGAACCCTACTCCCGGCGCTCTCTCAGCCCTGAGGCGGAGCAAAACATGCGCCAAGCTTTCAAAGGACGTTACGATTTGCTGCGGGCAAACATCAGCGCAGCCCGTGGAATCGATTCCACCCGGGTTTGGGATATTTATGAAAACCGCCCCGACCTCATCATCAACGCAACAGATGCCAAAACCTGGGGCCTCATCGATGAAGCCGCCACCTGGGAAGAAGTGCGCGCGCAGTATAAAATCGAAAAGAATAAAGCCATCTCGATCTCAAGTTATGCGTCTCCCGCGGAATCCTCCAGTACTGGCAACAAAATCGCGATTGTAAACCTAAGCGGCAACATTTCTTCCGCCAGCGGATATAGTTCAGATGCCAGCATCAGCGCGGCCAAGGTTTCCAGAATCCTGAATTCCATCGAAAAAGACGACGCCGTGAAGGCTGTGGTTTTGCGTGTGAACAGCCCCGGTGGCTCCGCGCTGGAATCTGAACTCATTCACCAACAGCTCAAAACCTTGAAAGTGCCCGTGGTGGTCTCGATGGGTGGAGTTGCAGCCTCTGGCGGCTACTATATCAGTTGCGCGGCAGACCACATCATCGCAGACCCACACACAATCACAGGCTCCATCGGCGTGATCATGGCCCTGCCCGAAGCCAAGGAACTGAGTAATAAACTTGGTGTTGACAGCCAGACCCTCAGCTATGGTAAATTCTCTGGTTTCGGCAGCATCTTTGAGAGCTATGACCCCGAATTGCTTGCCTCGCTAAACCGTGATTCCGAAGCGGTTTACGCCGAATTCCGCCAACGTGTGATGGATGCGCGCAAGATTGGGCCGGAACGCATCGATGCGGTATCGGAAGGACGTGTTTTCATCGCCTCCGACGCGCTTGCCCTGGGCTTGGTAGATGGAATTGGCGATTTGGATACAGCTGTCAAAAAAGCCGCTGAACTTGCCGGAATCACAAAATACGGCTTGAAAAAGTATCCGAAAACCATCGGAGTTTGGGAAGCCTTACGTGAAGGCGGATTTTTCAAAAGCCTTGTTGCTGGCTTGAAACATCAGGAAACCAGCCCCCTTAAGCGCCTGGAAACTTACTTGCTGCAAACCCTGCCAATGCGTGAATGGCTCTACTTTTGCCCCTTCCGCTTGGATCAATAAATAAAACGACGGATTCAAGCCATGAGAAAAGATAAATTTCACACAGAGATAGTGGTAAACGTGCACCCCATGGAAAAAAGGGTGGCCGTTTTGGAAGATAACAAACTGGTGGAGCTCTTTGTAGAGCGCAAAGACAAGCAAAATGTGGTTGGCAACATCTATAAAGGCATCGTGAAAGACGTTTTACCCGGCATGGGCGCAGCCTTCATCGAGATTGGTCTCGAGCGCACCGCTTTTTTGCATTATTCAGACATCGTCACAGACTTTTTGGATATGTTTGAAAGCGATAGCAAACAGCGTCCCCGCCTCAACCCAAAGGATTCCTCCCAGATTGGAAACCTGTTAAAATCCGGACAGGAAATTGTTGTGCAGGTCCACAAAGGACCCTTGGGCTCAAAAGGTGCCCGCCTCACCGGTCAAATCTCCATCCCTGGAAAATACCTGGTGCTTTTCCCGAATAAAAACAAAATTGCCATCTCCCGCAAAATCTATAGCCAAAACGAGCGCGGCCGCATCCGCAACATCCTGTCCTCATTCAAAGACCCCAGTTTTGGGCTGATTGTGCGCACCGAAGCCGAAGGCTGTGAAGAAGACGAACTCCGAGCCGAATACAAAGCTCTCACCAAAACTTGGAAATTAATCGATAAACAGATTAAACACCTCAAAGGCCCGGTCTGCGTATTTGAGGAAAACGCCCTCGAAAACTACCTCATCCGCGACCTTTTTGGCGAAAACGTGGACCGGCTCATCATCGACAACAAGGCCTTCGCCAAAAGCATTATCCGCCACCTCGAAGATTTTTCACCGGAGCTCATCCCCGCCGTCGAAATCTATAAGGAAGATTCCCCAATTTTCGACGCTTGGGGCATAGAAAAGAAAATCGATTCCGTTTTCCATTCCCGCATCTACCTTCCCAGCGGAGGAAATATCAAAATTGAGCAAACCGAAGCGCTGGTGGCCATCGATATCAACACCGGCAGCTTCACCGGCAAAACAAACTATGAGGAAACCATCAAAAAAACGAACCTGGAAGCCGCTGCCGAAATAGCCAGACAAATCAGGCTGCGCGACCTTTCGGGGGTCATTATCATCGATTTCATAGACATGCTGAACGAGCAAAACAAGCAGGAAGTTTTGGACACCCTGCGCAAGGGTCTGCGCCGCGACCGTGCCAAAAACAAGGTTTATAGCTTCACCGAACTGGGGCTGGTGGAAGTTACACGCAAACGTATGCGTTCCACGCTGATAGCAAACTTTTCCGTCACCTGCCCCACCTGCCACGGCACCGGAAGAGTTATCTCGAACGACACACTTTTAATGCGCATCCACCGTTGGTTGAGCCGTGCTGATTATTTTATCCAAAACTCACGCCTGCGCCTGAAAGTCAATCCGGAGCTTGCAGACCATATTGCCAAAAACAGCGGCGTGTTAAACGCCTATAAAGACCAGATTGATATTCAATCCGACCCGGATATCAGGCTGGAACAATTCAGGTTTTTCAAACTCCCCGGTGGTGAGGATATCACCAGCAAGTTTAATTGATTATAAAATATCGGCTGTATTGAGAGGGGCTTCTGCCCCTCTTTTTTGGTGGCATAAAACGCTGCCGTCCATCACTTAATTGAAATCGCGCAGAGTTTAGTCAGTTCTTCCCATCTTTTTGATTGAGTCGGGGTGATTGTTTGATTCATGCGCTTCATCTCATCCTGGATATTGTTTTGGCTGAGGTTTTGGATTAGGGAAGCCGATTCGCGCAGGGCTTCCCAAGTTTGTTTTTCAATTTCAAGATCGAGCACAGCGGCAAAACGCAAAGCACGCAAAATCCTGAGCGGATCCTCTTGAAAAGACTTTCGTGGCTCACGAATGCTGCGCAGCAAACGCTTTTCAAGGTCGCGAAGCCCCCTTCCATCTGGGTCTAGAATGGTGCCATCCACAATTTTCATATAAAGTGCGTTAACGGTGAAATCCCGCCGCAAACAGTCTTCCACCAAAGTGGCAAAACGCACTTCTGGAAAGCGGCTTCCCGGGCGGTAATGCTCACCACGGGTCATCACAAATTCCAGTTGAATGCCCAGGTATTCCATGCTCGCCGTTCCGAAATCTGGATGCGTTTTGGGTTGTGACAACCCCTCTTTTTCTGCCAAAAAGTTTGCCAGAGCGATGCCACCATCGGGAAGTTCCACAGCGATGTCCACGTCCGAAAGCTGGATGGGACGCCGTAAAAGCTGATTCCGGACACAGCCGCCCACAAAATATGTCTTCGTCTCGAAACGGCTGCCACAGATGGCGTCAGCAAGGTTTTGACGCAATTCCTCCAGTTTCACAATAGCTCCGCAATCACAGCGTTCGACACAAACAGAGCCGCCGGCGTCAACCGCAAACGTCGACCAACAAGCTCAATCAGCCCCGCAGCACGCAGTCTCTGGATTTCCGCCTCTTTCCCCCGCAGAGGGTCACAGCCGTAGAGGTTTTGCAACTCATCCAGATCCACTCCTTCCAGAAGCCGCATTCCCATCATAAAATGATCCGCCCAAGCCTCGTGGGGGCGGTATTCTTCGCCAGTGAAAGGCAATTCACCCCGTTGGATAAATTCCGTATATTCTTTCTGGCTGGCGGGATTTGTATAGCGCAGCGGTGGCAGCCAGCCCGAAGCCGAAGCCCCCAAACCAAGATATGGCTGGTTTTTCCAATAGCTCAGGTTGTGGATGGAGGAGCGTCCTGGACGGCAGAAATTTGAGATTTCATAGTGTTCAAACCCTGCCGCCAACAGCTTTTGCCGCAGCGCTTTGTAGTGCGCTGCCAGGTTTTCGTCATCCGGCAGAGGGACCTGCTCCCCGCTGGCGAGCTTTTTCCCCAAGGCTGTATCCTCATCCGGTGTTAGCAAATAGGCGGAAATATGCTCCGGCTCCAATTCCAAATACTTGTCCAGATTACATTTAAGACCCTCGGCATCCGAACCAGGCAGACCGTAGATAAAATCCAAGGAAATGTTTTCAAAACCAAAATCCCGGCAAAGCTTCACAAGGCGGGGATAGTCTTCAGATTTGCTCCGCCGTCCCAGCCAGGCAAGCTCTTCATCATCAAAGCTTTGCAAGCCAAGCGAGAGACGATTTACCGGGGTTGTGGCCAGCTTTCCCAGCCATTTTGGATTTATCTGTTCAGGATTCACCTCCAAAGTGACTTCCGCCCCCGGCTCCAAGCCGAAATGCCCACTGATTCTCAGAATCTGCTCCGAGCTCAGCAGCGAGGGTGTTCCTCCGCCAAAATACAGAGTTCTGGCTTTTTTGAGGGATGGGTCCTTTTTTTGCCAAAGTATGATCTCACCATCCAGAGCCTCCAGGTATTCTGAAAGCACCTCACGGGAAAGATTTTGGCTAAAAAAAGAGCAATAAGGACAGCGTTTCAGGCAAAATGGGATGTGCAGATAGACGGCTGGAGCCCTGCTCTCTGCCATGCCCTGTCCTTTTTAGCCAGACCGCGCCGGAGTCTTTTTCTTTCCGGCCATGCGGAACATGCGATCCCAGCGAATGTGCGGGCTATCGTAAAGCTTATTGTATTCAATGCCCTTGGAAAAGAAAATGAGCCAGGGTGTGCCCGTGATATCGCTACGGTCCAAAAAGCCCCAATAGCGGCTGTCTTCGCTCACGTCGCGGTTGTCTCCCAAAACAAAATACTTTCCTTCGGGAACCCGGATGGGACCAAACCAGTCGCGGTTGTAAATCTTGCGATCGGGAATGCCTTTGCTGCTGTCCGCAGGCACGATGTGGGGCTTATACCAATCCGAAACCGTGATGATGCGGTCAATTTCGCCTTCCTGAAAACTGTGGGCAATAATCTGCTGCGGCGCATCCGGAGGGGTGGGAATCGGTATATCATAACATTCATATCCGCCCTTAAAAAGCTTCCCGTTCACGTAAACCTGCTTGTCTCGCAGTTCAACTATGTCCCCCGGCATGCCAATCACCCGTTTCACCACGTTTTTCCGCGCGTAATAGCTGATGTGAAACCAGGTTGGCGGCCATTTTGAAAAGCTTTCCGCCTTGTTGATATAAATGGGATGGAAAATCTTGATGAAATTGTCTTTATAATCCGGATGCTCCGGTGTGTTTTCCTCGATTTTTGGATAGCGGAAGGTAACGATGTCCTCACGTTTGGGGTCGGTGAAAAAATACTTGAGCTTGTTTGCCACGAGGTAATCACCCGTCAGCAGGGTTTTTTCCATCGACGGCGAAGGGATCATGAAGTTTTGAAAGCTGTAATTGCGAATAATCATCGCCACCACGAAGGCGAACAAGATGGCTTCAATCCAATCCTGCAGCCAAGGTTTGCGGCGGCGGAATTTTTTCCCCTCAGCCACGGGTGTGATGGTATAATCAGGCTTTTGATAATCCTGTTTTCTGCCTTTTTTTCTGATTTTTTCTTTCATCGTTTTCCTATTTCAAAGCTATTCTCCGCTCCAGTTTTGGGCGGGGCGGCATTTGTCAAGCTCCAATTTCTTCAAAAAGCCAGCATCAACAGGGCTTCAATATCGGCGGGGCCAAGCTTTATCACCTTGCCCAGCTCACCGGAATCCAAAATGATATCCCGCAATTCGGGCAGTTGATTTTGGCGGATGCCCAGCTCGGAAAGGCTGGTGGCAGAGCCCCAGGATTGGATTTTATCCCGAAAACGGCGCAGAGCGTGGGAAACGCTGTCCGAATCGTGCACTTCACGCGCCCAAAGGCTGAAGCGGCTGGGATCCCGTTCGCTCACATACTCGATCCAGGCGGGGAAAATCACGCCCAAACCCTCTCCGTGGGCAATCCTTGGATCCAAAACCGAAAAAGCGTGTTCGATGGCGTGGCAAGCCCAGTCACCTCCCCCCAAACCCGCGCCGCTGATGCCATTCAGCGCCAAAGTCACACTCCAGGCAAGGTTCATGCGAGCGGAAAGATCACAGGAATTTTCCTGAAGCCGGTCTGTCATGGCGATGATGGTTCTCAGCAGGGCCGAATTTATCGCCAAAGTCGCCTCCGCGCGCTCGTCCATGAAGAAATATTCCAAGATATGAGCGATGGCGTCCAAAGCGCCATTCACGGTTTGGTGGAAAGGAAGGCTGCATTGCACGGCGGGGTCCACGATGGAAACCTTGGGGAAAAGCAGCGGCGAAGTCATGCCCCATTTTTGTTTCAATTCGGTGTTGGTAATCACGGCGCCGCCGTTCATTTCACTGCCCGAAGCCGAAAGGGTGAGCACGGTGAAAATTGGCAAAGCCTTTTCCACAGCCTCCTCGCCGGTGTATGCCGCCCAGATGTCGTTCAGATAAAAACCCGCCGCCGTGGCTTTGGCACTGTCGATAACGCTGCCGCCGCCAACAGCCAGAATGCTGTCCACCCCTTCCTTCTTTGCCAGTTCAATCAATTCCCGCGTTTTTTCCAGGGTGGGATTGGCCTGCACTCCCCAGGCTTCAACGCGCTGGATGCCTGCCGCCTCCAGGCTTTCGCAAACCTGACGATAGACGTTGTTTTCCTTGATGGACCCGCCTCCTGCAACCAAGAGACATTTGCGCACACCGGCGCTTTTCATCTCGGGCCCAATCTCTTTTATCATCCCGGCACCATAATGGACCCGGGTGGGGTTGTGGAAACTAAAGGATTCCATTCCTGCTCCTTTGCGTGTGTTTCAAACTCTGCTTACAACTAACAATTTAAAGGAACAGAGACAAGACGCAAATAAAAAG
>JAAYKA010000010.1 GCA_012522635.1 Candidatus Cloacimonadota bacterium | reverse complement strand
TTCACAATTGTGCATAGACAACCCGATTTGCATCCGAAAACACAAATTAATGGACAGAAATATAAGCTATCTATCTGATAAACATACTGCTACAACTACAATTCCCCACTTTTTTGGGGGAATGACTTAAGAAGGTCTGGGAGGGGGGCAAAGATGCTGGGAAGTGAGGTTGCACATAAAAAAAGCCCGGCGGGATCAAGTCCTGTCGGGCAGTTGTTGGTAAAACCTTATTATCAGCTTGACACCAATTCAATTCTGAAGAATATGGTTTCATAGACCAAAATAAAAAAGTATCGTAGGGAGTCAAGAGAAAAATGAAAAAAGATTACAGGCTTGGCATCGATCTCGGTTCCACCTCACTGGGATGGTGTATGTTGGAACTGGACAAAAACAACGATCCCACCGGGATAATCAAGATGGGCGTTCGCATTTTCCCAGACGGACGCGAAATGAAAAGCAAGGAACCGCTTTCCGTGCAAAGACGAAACGCACGCGGGCAAAGAAGAAATCTGGATCGCTATCTCGAACGCGCACGTCAACTGATTTCATATCTATTGGAACACGGTTTTTTGCCAAAAAATGAAAAGGAACGCGCGGAAGTGTTCCAGGTTAATCCATACATGCTGCGTGCCAAAGCTTTGGACCAGCCTCTCAGCCCGGCTGAATTCGCGCGCGCCCTCATCCATCTGGCAAAACGCCGCGGATTTCGCAGCAACCGCAAAGCCCTCAGCGACAAAAAACACGCATATTCTGAAGCGATAAACAACCTCAACGAAGCCTTGCAGAGCGAGGGAGCCCACACCCTGGGCGAATATATGTGGAACCGATATCAGCAAGTGCCAGGTGGAAAACAGCATCGGCGTCAACCCATCAAGTTTCGCTATGAAAAAACTTACGAAGACCCCATTTTCCCCACCCGTAACATGGTGGAGGAGGAGTTTGATGCCATCTGGAGCGCCCAGGCGGCCTTCAATCCCATCTTCAGCGAACAACACAAAGAGGCGCTTCATCACATCATTTTTTACCAAAGAGAATTGCTGTCGCCTTCCAAAGGGAAATGCCAACTGATACCTGAAGAACCCCGCGCACCCAAAGCGCATCCTCTCTTCCAAGAATTTCGCATCCGCCAGGATTTGAACAACATCCGTGCCGTCAATCTTTTCACGAACGAAACCCAGGCGCTGAGTGATGCAGAATATGAAACTCTGTTTGGCATGCTCAATCAAAATGCCAAGGTAAGCTTCAAAGCCATGCGGAAAAAGCTGTGGGGCAAACAAGCCGAGGATTGGCGTTTCAACTTGGAAACAAACGAACGCAAAGAGCTTTTGGGCGATCAAACCCGCGCGGTTTTCCACAAAAAGGGAAATGAAGACCTTGCCGCGTTGTGGGGAAAATTGGATTTGGACACAAAGAATGAGGTGATTGAGATTTTAATTTCCGATCTCGACGACGAACCTCTTTTGCGCGGTCTTTTTGAACTGGGCGTGGCAGCTGAAGCAGCCACCGCGTTGATGAATCTGAGCCTTCCAGATGATTATTGCCATCTCAGCGTGGAAGCCATGAAGAGGATTTTACCCTTCATGCGCCAAAGAATGATGTATTCCGATGCCTGCAAAGCCGCGGGTTTTGAACATTCCGGTGAATACAGCGGCGAAATATTCGACGAAGGAAACCTGCCCTACTATGGCGAATTGCTCAAACGCGAAACCATCGAGCTAAACCGTGACACTCATGATCCCGATGCCGACGCTCACGGCAGGATAAACAACCCCAGTGTCCACATTGCCCTGAACCAGCTCCGCAAACTGGTGAACGCTCTGGTGGAAAAATACGGTGTTCCCCGCGAAATTGTTTTGGAACTTGGAAAAGACATCAAGCTGGGCAAAAAAGAAAAAGATGCAATAAACAGGGCGAACTTTTTGAACCGAAAGGAAAACGAAAAGATAGACGACTTTTTGGAAGAGCACGGCCAGCGTCCCAACCGGCTCAACAGGCTGAAAACCAAGCTCTGGTGGGAACTGGGGGAAGACGAACTGGACCGCCGCTGTCCCTACAGCGGGCAACAGATAGCCTTGGCTGATCTTTACACCCACAAAACCCAGATAGACCACATCCTACCAAAATCCCTCACCTACGACGACAGCAACGCGAACAAGATTCTCTGCCTTGCACACGCGAACCGATATAAAAAAGAACGCAGTCCCTGGCAGGCTTTTGGTGAAAGCCTGGATGGATATGAATGGAGCGGAATTGTGGCACGCGCGAACAAGCTGAAACCAAGCAAAAGATGGCGCTTCCAAGCCGACGCGCTTCAAAACTTTGAAGACCAGGAAGAAGTGTTGGCACGCATGCTGAACGACACCCGCTATATGAGCCGTGTGGCAATGAAATACATGTGGCACGTGAGCGGAAACAACAGGGTTTGGACTGTGACTGGAAGACACACCTCCCTCCTGAGGGGAAAATGGGGTTTGAACACCGCTCTGGGCGAAGAAGACGCAAAAAACAGAGCCGATCACCGCCACCATGCCATCGACGCCTTTGTGATTGCGCTCACCACCAGGTCATTGATTAAAAACCTGGCTTCCCGGATTCGCGAAAGCCGCGAGCGATTCGTTGAAAACCTCGACCCACCCTGGCCTGGATTCAGCCACGAGGATTTTCGCGACAAGGTGAATTCCATCGCGGTATCCGTCAAGCCTGACCACATCAATCCCACCCTTTTGGCAAAGCGAAACCAGACCGGCGGCGCCCTGCTGAAGGAAACCGCTTACGGCTGCGCCGGACCAGACCCCAAAAACCCCAAACAGATGCTTTACACCTTGCGCAAGCCTGTTTCCGAACTGAACCCCAAAAATGTGGAAAACGTGGTGAGGCTCGACCTCCGCGAAGAACTGCAAGATATGGCTCAAACTCGTTCCGGAGCGGATTTTGCGGAAGCTGTCCAGGCTTGGGCGCAAAGGAAAAATATAAAAAAGATAAAACTGGCTCTGTCCAAAAACCCTGCCGGCATGGTGCCCATTCTCGATAAAAATGGCAGCCCCTTCAAATATATGGACACTGGAGAAAACCTCTTTGCGGATATTTATTTGTCAGATCCCACCGATCCCGACAGTAATTGGGGTATTGAGATTGTGGATATCCACAGTGCCCATCAACCCGGATTTCTGCCCCAGTGGAAAAAAGACTTCCCCAAGGGAAAAAGGTTGATGCGGCTCTACAAAAATGATATCATTGCTATAGACGCGCCTGATGGATTGCGGGAACTGAAAAAAATCAGGAAAATGACAGGTAACATTATTTATCTTCGCGATTTGTCGGTGGCAAAAAAACCGAAAGGGCAGGAGGATATCGGCGAACAATACAGCCCCAAGCAACTGAAAGAAAAACGAGCACGCAAAGCCGGCGTGGACATTATCGGCAGGGTTTTCGATCCCATTGTGAATGAGCTATGAACAGTGTTGTGGAAATAAACGCTGAAAGCTGTGGCATCAGCGTATCCAAGGGATTTTTGCTGGTGTCCTGTGCCTCGCGGGAGGAAAAGATACCGCTTTCGGAAATAGAAGCCCTCATCATCAACGCCAGAGCTGCCACCATCACAAACCGCGCCCTGGCAAGGCTGGCAGAGGAAGGTGTTGTAGTGGTTCATAATGGTCCAAATTCGCAGCCGGTGGCTTTAACCCTGCCCTGCGCGGCAAACGTATATCGCAAACAGCGCGTGGAAAGCCAGATTGCTTGCAGCCTCCCCCTCAAAAAAAACCTCTGGCGTCAGGTGGTCAAAGCTAAAATTTTGAACCAAGCCAAAGTGTTGGAACTGGCAGGTAAAAACAGCCTCGATCTCCAAACTCTGGTTGGGAAGGTGCTTTCTGGAGATAGCGGCAACTCCGAGGCTGTGGCAGCCCGCATCTATTGGCAAAGGCTTTTTGGGGCTAAATTCCGCCGCAAGCCGGAACTGCCTGGAATCAACGGTCACCTGAACTACGGCTATGCTATTCTGAGGGCTTCACTTTGCCGTGCCATCGCGGCGGCAGGGCTGATTCCAGAGCTTGGCATCCACCACCAGAACATGATGAACCCTTTTTGCCTGGCGGACGACCTGCTGGAGCCTTTCCGTCCTTTTTGCGACCTGATGGTGTGGAATTGGCGCCTGCCTCTGAACGCGATTTTGCAGACCAAAGAAAAACAAAGCTTGGCAGCCCTGTTGAATCTTGGCCTCATCCATGAAAACACTGCCACGCGGCTGCGCCATTGCCTCACACGCTGCGTGGAACAATTAATCAGATCTCTGGAAACCAAAAAACCGCTGCTAATTTTCCCTGAAATATCGGCGCAAACCTTGGAAAAAATGAAAACCGGAGAGCCAGGTGCCAAATCAGATTCTTAGCGGATATAGGCTTATGTGGGTCATGGTGATGTTCGATCTCCCTGTGGTGGATAGCGAAGATAGAAAAGCCGCCACCAAGTTCAGGCTTTTTTTGGAAAAACAGGGTTTCGGTATGTGTCAGTTTTCAGTGTATGCGAAATATTGTGGGACGCGTGAAAAACTGGATTCCATCGTAAGGCTGGTGAACGATAATATCCCGGAAAAAGGCAAGGTCAATATCCTCAGCTTTACAGACAAACAATTTGGCAAAATCGTCTTTCTGGAAAACAGAAAAAGAAAAAAAGCCAAAGAGAATCCAGACCAACTGCTGATATTCGATGACCCCAATGAATGATATTTTCTGCCCGCGGAAACAGCAAAGCCCCTGCGTTTGCAGGGGCTTGCAAGAGCAATAAATCACTCTATAGCTGTTTGGTGTCAAGCTGAAACAGGAGCATGGTCATGATTATCGAAATGCCTAAATCACTCTATAGCTGTTTGGTGTCAAGCTGAAACTGGAAGTATTCGGTCATTACGATCTGATATAAATCACTCTATAGCTGTTTGGTGTCAAGCTGAAACACGTCTATGCAGGCGGCATGGTAGGGATTGCAAATCACTCTATAGCTGTTTGGTGTCAAGCTGAAACTGGTATTCTCCTTCAATGGGCGGGGCGTGAAAATCACTCTATAGCTGTTTGGTGTCAAGCTGAAACAGGCGTTGGTTGCTGTTCTGGTATTGTGTGAAATCACTCTATAGCTGTTTGGTGTCAAGCTGAAACATACAAAATGATGGAGGTGATAACATGATTAAATCACTCTATAGCTGTTTGGTGTCAAGCTGAAACTCATCTATAATCGCCCCGGCGTTTCCCTTTGAAATCACTCTATAGCTGTTTGGTGTCAAGCTGAAACGTAACCTAAAGGCGGTCACAGTATGTTCTTTAAATCACTCTATAGCTGTTTGGTGTCAAGCTGAAACCGTGGTTCATCTCTCTCATCCGTGTCTTTCAAATCACTCTATAGCTGTTTGGTGTCAAGCTGAAACAGTCCACGCCGCCCATTGCCTGAAAGAAAAAAATCACTCTATAGCTGTTTGGTGTCAAGCTGAAACAAAAAGATGTATGGCTATTTCCTGTTTTAGAAATCACTCTATAGCTGTTTGGTGTCAAGCTGAAACCAGAACGGTGTTCATGTTTTGGTCGCTGGAAAATCACTCTATAGCTGTTTGGTGTCAAGCTGAAACAGTGAAGCGATGAGGCTCGTCATGCTTCAGCAAATCACTCTATAGCTGTTTGGTGTCAAGCTGAAACTTTGGCCTTTTCTGTTGACATTATGACTGAAAATCACTCTATAGCTGTTTGGTGTCAAGCTGAAACCATGGTCGCAACAATGTTGGAGTAAATCTGAAATCACTCTATAGC
>JAAYKA010000009.1 GCA_012522635.1 Candidatus Cloacimonadota bacterium | reverse complement strand
TGATGACAGTGCCGACCTTATACATGTTCTCATAACAGGTTACATAGTATCCAGCCTTTCTGATACCGATGGCATCCACCGAGATCAGGGCCTCCAGATACTTGAAGACCCACTGGCGGCTTCTCCCTATCTTGGCAGCCAGAGCTCTGCTAGATCTAATGTACCTGCCATCCAAAGCCCACATCAGCTTCTCGCAGTCTTCGATGCTGTAAGCCCAGTCTGTACAGTGGATGGTACTGATCCTTGCCGTATGTTCATAGTCTAGGCTATAGATCGGATCACGTTTCGAGATTTGGCAAACACAGTTTTCAGCTACCAGTTCATTCAAGACCCGCTTGATGACTCGCCTGGACAGGCCTGTGCCTTCCATGATCTGTTCGATCACAAAGAAGCCCCGGCTGGAGGTGACGAAGCGGATAACCAGGTCTTTGGAAGTCATAAGGCCCCCAGTTTAGCATTGATCTCGTTCATGGCTTGGATGGGGTTCATCTTGCTGCGGAGTTCGATCATGTGCATGATCTTGATGGCCTTCCTCAGATTCCCGGCTGCGTTGAAATGGATATAGTTAACCATTGGCTCCGGGCAGGGACAGTTCATCATCTCCTGGGTCAGTAAGCGGATATCATCCTTACTGATCGTTTCAAACTCGTAGAAGTAGTTGCAACGGTCAAAGTAGTAGGCATTGATCTGGTTCAGTCTGTCCTTGGCATTCTGCATCCCCACCAAGATCACCACTGCCAAGGTTTGATCCACCAAGTCTCTTATCCGTAACGTTATTCCATTTGGATTTGGACGGATAGTAAATGTAGTTATATACATCCCCTACCCCATTTTTGGATGGTAGATCTTCTCTATGAAAATGGAATTCAAAATAATCTGTCACGTGTGTGGGGATGAACCTAGGGTAAATGCAGGTGGAAGCCTGCATCATAAATATACTCCACTCTCGTGGGGTTCTTCTTCTTGACAAAAGGACAGTGAGTTATAAATTTGTATTTTCCCTGCTCTTGCAGAGATGAAATATATGGATATAGAAGAAACAAGAGAGTTCGTCATTTCAATGAATGGAATACGGTTTTGCCAAATTGATAGTGTGTAATTTGCTGAAGATTATTTTGTCTTACGGTTGTGTTATATTTAATTTGAGCCGTGTGATGGAAGAAAAAAATATCGATGTTTGTGTTACTCGCTTTTTGTAACATTAACGTATTCAGTTAGTTATGAAGGTGATGACATTACATTGACAAACCAAACAGAGTTGAAATGATGGATTTTCAAATGAAAAATGATGGAGACCCTGATGCAATCGTTATTTAGCGGAATTTTGGCTTTTCATTGGCAGCAAGGGGCGATGATTCTCATCGGCTTGGTGCTGATTTGGTTAGCCATCGCGAAAAAGTATGAACCGGCGTTGCTTTTGCCGATTGGATTTGGCACGATTTTGGCCAATATCCCGTTTTCGTCGGCTGTGGGGCCACATGGGCCGATGCAGATACTTTTTGACGCTGGTATTGCCACCGAACTGTTTCCGCTGTTGATTTTCATTGGCATCGGGGCTCAGATTGATTTCACGCCGCTGTTGAAACAGCCATCCATGTTGTTGTTTGGGGCGGCGGCGCAGTTTGGGATATTCGTAACATTCGCATTGGCAACGCTTTTGGGATTCGACCTCAAACAGGCGGGAGCGATTGGCATCATCGGCGCGGCGGACGGTCCGACGTCCATTTATGTGGCAAACCGCTTCGCGCGGGAGCTTTTGCCGGCGATATCCGTGGCGGCGTATTCCTACATGGCTTTGGTGCCCATCATCCAACCGCCGGTGATTCGGCTGCTCACCACCCGTGAAGAACGCAAAATCCGCATGGATTATAAGGAAAGCGAGGTTTCTCAAACTGTGAAAATCATCTTTCCCATCGTCATCACGCTGATTGCGGGGATTTTGGTTCCGGCATCCGTGGCGCTGATTGGGTTTTTGATGTTTGGGAATCTACTGCGGGAATGCGGAGTTTTGGGCGGGCTGGAGAAATCCGCAAGGAACGAACTGACCAACCTGGTGAGCATCCTTCTGGGCATCAGCATCGCTTCCACCATGAACGGAAAGTTGTTTTTGAAGCCCCAAACCCTGTTGATTTTCGGGCTGGGACTTGTCGCCTTCATTTTTGACACCATTGGTGGTGTTCTTTTTGCCAAATTCATGAACCTTTTTCGCAAACAAAAAATCAACCCAATGATTGGCGCCTGTGGGATTTCGGCGTTTCCGATGTCCGCAAGGGTGGTGCATCAAATGGGTCAGGAAGAAGACCCTTTCAACTTTTTGTTGATGCCAGCGGTGAGCGTTAACGTTGGCGGGCAAATCGGTTCCGTGATTGCCGGAGGCCTGATTCTGGCGCTTTTGGGGAGCTTATAATTATGGATTTTGACTATCTTTTGGAGCGAGCCAAAACCGCGGCTCAACAGGCTTACGCGCCCTATTCCGGCTATCGGGTTGGCGCTGCCCTGCTTTGCGATGACGGCAGTATCCACACCGGATGTAACGTGGAAAACGCATCCTATTCATTGACCATCTGCGCCGAGCGCAACGCCGTTTTCAACGCCATCAACGCCGGAAACAGGGATTTTTCCGCCATTGCCATCTATGTTGATTCTGATGAGATTTTCCCGCCTTGTGGCGCTTGCCGACAGGTTTTGGCGGAATTCAACCCCCGGATGCAGATTCTTTACGCCAACCGTTTGGGCAGTGTGTTCAGTGATTTGGAAACCCTTTTGCCACAGGCGTTTCTGCTTCAGGAAGCCGAGGGCGGGGGAGAGGCTGAATCCCCATGTTTTCAAGGAAAACCCGATTATGAATTATAAATTGACCAAAATCCTGCCCATATTGATGGGCTGCCTTTTAGCCATCGGGCTTTTGGAGGCGGATGTAAACATTCTTTTAATGCCCACAAAGCTGCCCAAAAAGCTTTCCACGGTGAGGCTGGAAAACCGGGACTATGTTGCTCTGGAAGAGGTTAACAAGCTTTTACACACCGTTGCGCGGGTGGAATACAGCGAATATAGCGACCACCGCGTCTATTTTTGGCTGAATGGACAGCAGTTCAATTTCCTGTTGAATTCATCCTTTTACAGCTTTGGGGAAAACGTGTTCAACATGCAATATCCGTTTCTACAGGATGGCGATGAACACTATCTCCCGGCTCATTTTTTCAAGAACTGCCTTCCGCGACATTTTCCGGCGACTGTCCAGCTCGTTGATGACGTTTTGCAGATGCCCACACCCCAGGATAGAGGTGTGTTGCGCGTGGTTTTGGACCCTGGACACGGCGGGAAAGACCCCGGCGCGGTTGGGAAAAACAAGGTTCGTGAAAAAGACCTCAATCTAAGCGTCGCCCTGTTTTTGAGAACCATGCTCCAGCAGGAATTGGGCGTGGAGGTTTTGATGACGCGCTCGGAAGACGTCTATATGTCGCTTTCCAGCCGCACCAAATTCGCGACGGACAGGAAGGCGGATATTTTTGTGAGTATCCACACAAACGCGTCCACAAACCGAAGCGCGAAAGGCATCGAAACCTATTATCTATCAACACGTTCCACAACCGATTCCCGCGCCGTGGAAGCCCTGGAAAACGGGGTGGTGGAGCTGTATGAAGGCGCTGAGGCGCAAAAGAAATATGACGCGTTGGATTTTATCCTCAGCGATATGAGCCAGACGGAATATCTGGAATCCAGCAACACTTTGGCAAGCTTGGTTCAACGCAACATGGTTTCCGGTTCGCAAGGCAAAGATCGGGGCGTGAAACAAGCGAACTTTTATGTGTTGCGGGGAGCTTTTATGCCGGCAATCCTGGTGGAAATGGGCTTCATATCAAACCCGGAAGAAGAGGCGCTGTTGGCAAATCCGGAATATCAGGAACGCATGGCGCGGACGATTTTTGAGGGCATAAAGCGCTTTAAACATAATTATGACAGGGTGAGGAAAATCGGATAAAGAGATGCCGCTGAAGATATTAGAGGTTCACGCTCGTGGTCAGGCTGCCAAAGCCGGGATTAAAAGCGGGGACACCATTTTGAGCATCAACGGCATGGAAATCAGCGATTTTTTTGACCTGGAATATTACGCGAATGATTATCAGCTTGATTTTGAGCTGAGTGACGCGGAGGGGAAAACCAGGGAGCTGAGCGTTTTCAGACAGCCGGGAAAAGCGCTGGGAATCGAACCGGAGCCACATCAGTTGACGCCCTGCGCGAATCGTTGTGTGTTCTGTTTCATCGACCAACTTCCGCCAGGGCTGCGTCCCAGCCTCTACGAAAAAGACGACGACTATCTTTTTTCCTACGTGTTTGGAAATTTTATCACCCTGAATAACCTCGGAAAACGAGAACTGGAGCGCATCGTAAACCAGCACATCAGCCCGCTTTACGTTTCGGTTCATTGCAGTAATCCCAAATTGAGGCAAAATCTGATGGGCAGCCCGCGTGAATTTGATGTGTTGAAAACGCTCAGAGCGCTGTCCCGCAAGGGGATAAGCTTTCACCTTCAGATTGTTTGTGTTCCGGGATACAACTGTGGGGACGAACTGAGGCAAAGCCTTGAGGAACTGTTGGATGGCAGAATCAACACGCTTTCCGTGGGGGTGGTTCCAGTTGGGCTAACCGCTTGGAGAGAAAAGCTGACCCGTCTGGAGCCATTTGACGGCAAACTGGCGGCGCAAACCATTGAAATCATTGATGAATACAGGGAAAATCATCCCTTGGTTCAGGCGGCGGATGAACTCTTTATCCTGGCGGGAATCGATATCCCCAACGCAAGTTATTACGGGGATTTTCCGCAATTGGAAAATGGAATCGGCATGACGCGGCTGAGCTGGATGAGATTTGGACGCCGACGCCGCGCCCTGACAAGGGAATTGGATAAAAGCGGGGCTTCCTGCGTTTTAATCACATCCCTTTTAGCGGCTTCAAACCTGGAAGCCATCGCGGTGAAGCTGAACAAGGGTTTGGAGAGGTCAAGCGTTCGCGTGAAGCCGATTGAAAACCGTTTTTTGGGTGGGCAGGTGAATGTGAGCGGCTTGCTTTCCGCTTCGGACATTTTGGCTCAACACGGCGCAAAGCGAGGCGAGACCGTGATTTTGCCTTCCAACGTGTTCAACCATGACGGGCTGAGCCTGGACGAGGTTTCCCAGATTGAGCTGCGGGACAAGCTGGGGCGGAATCTGTTGGTGATTGACCAATACTTTGAGGATTGGGACTGGATTTGAAGCATGTATTATTTCGATAATATTTATATTAACCAGGAGACTATCTCATGAAAAGATTCACTTTTCTTTTGATTATATTTGCCGTGTTTCTGACATCCTGCATGAGCGACGCCGACAGGCTGGCAAAGGCAAATTTAGAGCTGGGTTCAAAGAAAAACCCCATCAAAATGTATTTTGTGCCTTCGATGGAGGCTTCTTCCGTGATTAGCAGCGGGGAGGCAATCGCGGATTGGATGCACAAGGAAACCGGTTATCACTTCAAGGTGGCGGTTCCAACCAGCTATGCTGCTGTGATTGAGGCAATTGGGTCATATCAGGCGGATGTTGCCTGGTTGGCAACCTTTGCCTACGTTTTGGCACATGACAAATATGGCGCGGATGTGAAATTTATCACGGTGCGCAACGGATTGACCAAATATTGTGGACAGTTTGTGGCGCGTGCAGACAGCGGAATTGACAGCCTTTCCCACATCGCCGGGAAGGTGGTTGCCTATACGGACGCGGCTTCCACCGCAGGTTACATCTATCCTTCAGCGATTTTGAAACGGGAGGGAATCGAGCCCGCTAAATATACATTCGCAGGAGGACATCCCCAAGCCATCATGGCGGTTTATAATGGCAACGCGGATGTGGGCTGCACATATTGGTCACCCGAAGCGAATGGACGTCCCCGAGACGCCAGGGAAAAGCTTTTGGACACCTATCCTGATGTGTTGGAAAAGGTTAAGATTGTGGCGCTGACGGATTCCATTCCAAACGATACCGTCACATTCCGGCGTGGATTGCCCCAGGATGTGGAGGAAAAACTGATGAAAGCCCTGGAGAAATTTGCCCAAACCGGACAGGGACAGGAAATCCTGCACAAACTGTATGATATCGATGGCCTGCAACCAGCCAAGGACGCGGATTATGACATCGTTCGCAGGACGCTGGAAACACTGGAAATGGACGCCGGCAAGATTTTGAAAAACTAAACCCGAATGGCACAACTTGAAATCCGAGACCTGAGAAAGAGCTACGACGGCAAGGTTTTTGCCTTGGATGGCGTGAGTTTTGACGTGAAACAGGGTGAGTTTGTGATTCTGCTGGGGCTTTCCGGCAGTGGCAAATCCACCCTGCTTCGCTGTATCAACCGGCTCATCGAACCCGATGGCGGCGACGTGTTTTTTGAAGGAGAATCCGTGAGAGGGCTTTCCGCATCGCAATTGCGCCGCTACCGCAGAAATATCGGGATGGTTTTCCAACAATTCAACCTGGTGAAAAACCTGAGCGTACTCACAAACGTCTTGACGGGCAGGCTGGGCTATCGCGGACTTTTGGAAAAAAGCAGCGCTCAGGAAATTGAGACAGCCTATCGGAATCTGGAAAGAGTTGGGCTTCAGGATATGGCAAAACGCCAGGTGAGACACCTTTCCGGAGGACAACAACAGAGGGTCGCCATCGCCCGCGCCTTGATGCAGGAACCAGCCATAATTTTGGCGGATGAACCCGTGGCAAGCCTGGATCCCGCCACCGCGGATTCCATCATGAGATATCTAGGAGAAATAAACTCCGAGGGCATCACAGCCATCTGTTCACTGCATTTCCTATCCCTGGCAAGGCGTTATGGAAGCAGGGTGATTGCGCTCAAGGACGGCAAAGTGGCATTTCAGGGCCTGCCTTCCGAAATCGATAACGAACGCTTCAAACAGATTTACGGACAGGACGCGCAGGAAATTTGAGACAGGGGAGCCATCCCAAGCCACGAAGGTTTAAAATATTTCTTATTTATCCTGGGAAACCGCAATCCACCCCCAAAAACACGATTCGACACAAGTGGAAAAGATACGCTGGCAAAGCCGAAGAAAACGAATACTTGACAAATATCGCCCCTGAAAATACAAAGATTTATTCCACAAATGGATTGTAATATGCTTACATGGGAAATACTGGTCACCGGTCGTGTGCAGGGAGTTGGTTTTCGCAGATACGTTCAAAACTGCGCCCGCCACAGTCGGATTGGAGGCTGGACACGAAACCTGCGCGATGGGAGCGTGCTCATCGAAGCCACCGGCGAACGTCAGGACCTTGAGCTTTTTGTGGAGCTTGTTCGCGCCGGACGCGGCTTCATCAGAGTGCGCGGTCTCAGCGTGAATGAATTGGATAATACGATTGATTATGAAGATTTTAGCATACGATAATAAAAGATTGGAGAGCGGTTTGAATCTGGTGTTCAGAACCGAAATGATTCGGATTCTGTTGATTTTACTGTTGTTTTTGACACCTTTTTTGCTGTCGGCTCAATATCAAACCCACAAGGTCGAAAAGGGCGATACAATATATAATCTGAGCCAAAAATATAACGTTACATCAGCTCAGATTAGGGAATTGAACGGCATGGCTGAGGGTGATAACCTCATCCATATAGGTCAGGTTCTGAAAATCAAGGAAACTTCATTCGAAAAACCCGCGAAACCAGAGCCGAAACCAACACCGGTGGCAGAGCAAAATCCACCGAAACCCGCTCCCGAGGAAAAACCCAGGGAAACGGATTCCCAGGACACTGCCAAGCTGGAACTCCCCGATGATTATTATTATACCGTCCAAAAAGGCGAAGGGATTTACCGCATTTCCGTGAATCATGGCGTCACCCAGAGGGAACTGGAAATATGGAATAATCTGGATATCAATAACTACACCATCCACGCAGGCGACAGATTGATTATCAAAGACCCTTCCGGCTTTACGGGGGCTGACAAAACGGTGGAATCACCAGTTCCAGCCGTTCAAGACAAGGTTCCCGCAGTGGCGGATACAGTCGTCGTCGAGAGGATTTATGTGGTTCAAAAAGGTGACACTCTTTTCAAAATCTCCCGGGAAAACGGGATAAGCGTTGACGAGCTGAAAGCGCGTAATAATCTGACTTCCGACAGTATCCAGACAGGCCAGAGGCTTTGGTTGGTTGGCACACCTCCCGAGAAGGGCAGCTCTCAAAGCAGCGCTTCCAGCGCCGGAGGGATTCGCAGCGACCTTTTCATGCCCACCCAGGGACGTGTGACATCTGAATTTGGCATGCGTAAAGGAAGGGCGCACAAAGGTATAGACATCGCCAACAAATCCGGTACACCCATCTACGCGGCTCTGGATGGCGTGGTCGTGTTTTCCGGCGTTCAACGCGGCTATGGAAACGTGGTTTTGATTGAGCATCCGGATTTTGTGATTACCGTTTACGCCCACAACGAGAAGAATCTCGTGAAGGTGAACGACAAGGTTAAACGTGGACAACATATCGCGAACATGGGTTCCACGGGAAATTCCACCGGGCCACATCTGCACTTTGAATACCGCGTGAAAGGCACGGCCATAAACCCCCGCAAGGTATTGCCTTTTTAAGGTGTTAGGATGAAGCAGGAACAATGAACCGGGAAAACGTATTCGCGGACCAAGCTCTGCAAAACTATCTGAAGGAAATATCGAAGTTCAACCCGCTGAGCCGTGAGGAAGAACGAGAGCTGGGTTTGCGCGCCCGGGATGGAGACCAGGACGCCATCAACCGCCTGGTTCAGGCCAATCTTAAATTCGTGGTGAAAATCGCCGCGCGCTATCAAAACCGAGGTTTATCGCTTTCCGAACTCATCAGCGAAGGCAATATCGGTTTGTTGAAAGCCATCGAAAAATTCGACCCCGAAAAAAACATCAAACTCATTTCTTATGCCATTTGGTGGATTAAACAGCGCATCATGTTGGCGGTTTCCGAGAAAAGTTCGCTGATTCGGGTTCCCTTGGGAAAATCCAGTTCCGCCCACCGGGTGAAAGCAACTCAAGACCGCATTTACACAGAAACCGGAGAGCGGGCTTCCGCCGAGGAACTGAGCGAAAAGATGAATATCTCGGAAAAATCCATTGAACAGCTTCAAGACCAGATGGTTGAAACCACCTCCTTCGATGAAATCATGAGCGGCAGCGATTTTCAGGAGTTTTCCACCCGCGATATGATTCGTGATGAAGAAGAAACCGACCCGCAAGTTCGCTATCACCGGGAGCGCATAGAGGGAAAACTGAGCCGGGCCATCGACCGCCTGGACCAACGAGAGGCAGATATCATCCGCACCTACTATGGTTTGAATGAAAACCAGGAAACCCAAAACTTTGCTCAGATAGCGGAAAAAATGGGGCTCTCACGTGAGCGGGTGCGACAAATCCAAAAGGAAGCGTTGAAAAAGATTCTGGCAGACCTCAATCCCGATGAAGACGCTTTTGTGGACGAATTCATAGAAAAATATAGCACCTAAGCTCTGGCTTGGGAGGCGGAGACACTTATGTATAAAAATTTTGAAGAAATGATGGCGGCGGTGAAAACCGGACGTCGCGGGACCGTGGTTATCGCCGCGGCTCAGACCGAATCCGTTTTGGACGCGGCAATTTTGGCAAAAAAGGACGACCTGGCAGAGTGTCTCCTCGTTGGCGACAAGCCTCAAATCCAAGCTCTCTTACAAAACATGGCTCCGGAACTTGCCCAGGACTTTGAAATCGTGGATGTGGGCTCAGATTTGAATAAAGCCGCCCACAAGAGTGTTGAATTGGTTCGCGAAGGCAAAGGTGACATCCTTTTGAAGGGTAAAACCGATTCCGGCCAGCTTTTACGAGCGGTTTTGGACAAAGAAAAAGGCCTGCGTGAAAGCGATGTGATTTCCGATGTTTTGGCATACGAGCATCCGGATGGGCTCAAGCTGCTCAGCGACGGTGGCGTAAATTTGTATCCTGACCTCAAAGAAAAAATCGCCATCGTGAAAAACGCGGTGCAGGTTGCCCACAGTCTGGGTTCGCCTCTGCCCAAAGTGGCAATATTGACAGCGGTGGAAACGGTGAATCCCAAAATGCAATCAACCATCGACGCGGCGCTAATCTCACGCATGAACGCGCGCAAACAGATTACCGGATGCGTCATTGAAGGCCCGCTGGCTTTTGATAACGCCGTGGATGCAGCAGCCGCCAAAATTAAAGGCATCGAATCCCCCGTCGCGGGACAGGCTGATGTTTTCATCGTGCCAAACATCGAAGCCGGCAATATATTTGGCAAAATGCTGGGATATTATTGTGGCTGGCGGGTTGCCCACGTCGTGGTTGGCACCAAAGCTCCGATTTTGATTCCCTCCCGCGCAGACCGTGGTGAACTGAAAATGCTGTGCATGGCCATGGCTTTGGCCTGCATGAAGCAGTGAAGCTTAAGATTTTCCAGCTTGGTAAAACCCGTGAATCCTGGCTGAAGCAAGGATGCGCCGAATATATCAAAAGATTGGGAAACATTCTCAAGCTGGAAATCACGGAAATCCCGGATGTCAGCATCACATCCACACCGGACATCCAGACCCTAATCGCCAAAGAGGCAACAACTTGCCTAAAACGTATTGACGAAGATGATTTTCTGGTGCTTTTGGATGAACAAGGCATGGAAAAAACTTCGCTTGAATTTGCTGTATTTTTGGATAACTTGTCTGAGAAAAAGTCTGTCGTTTTCCTCATTGCAGGAGTTTACGGCGCGCATGAAAGCTTGAAAAAGCGTGCCAACGCCACACTGAGCCTTTCGAAAATGACCTTCACCCATCAGATGGCACGGATTTTCCTGCTGGAACAAATCTACCGCGCCCAGATGATTTCACACGGCAGAAATTACCACCATTAAAAGCCAAGGAGCCGACCAATGACACAGATACTTCTTGCCTCAGTGGCGCAAAATTTTAAACAATCCCTGCTCATCATGGCGGTGGGGATGGCGGGGATATTTATTTTTATGGGCTTGATTTTTCTGCTCATCCTCGCGCTGGAAAAACTGTTGCCAAGTAAGGAGGGAAAATGAGAAAGTTTCTTGTCGTTATCGCTCTGGTGGCTGTGGTCGCGGCTGGAGCAACGGTTCGGGTTTTGGAAACCACGGAACGCCATGTCCTGCTTGAATATAGCCTGGGCGATTTCCAACTCCATGAAGCCGGGGAGTTTTTGCATTTGGAAATGCACGGAGCAGCGTATGAAACCAAAGTGGGAGCGCCACTTTTGCCAGTGGAGGAAATCAAAATCGCTCTGCCACCTTCAGGGAACGCCTCCGCTGTGTTACTGAGCTCATCCCAAGGCTCACAAACCCTTTCCAAACAGCTTTTACCGGTTCCAGAGGTGCGCATGGGTGAAGAGATTTCCGAATACCACATCGAGGTGGATAAAGAGCTTTATCGCCAGCCTTCCAAACCGCTTTTGGAGATGCTGGAACCCAGCACTTTTAGAGATGTTCCTTACGTGTCACTTCAGATTCGCCCTTTTAGCTACGATGGTCAGTTTTCCTTGCAAATAACCCAACAAGCCCTGATTCGGATTGACATTCAGGGTGACACCAGCTTCCGGGGAATGCCTCTGAATGATGATTTGGCTGAAGCTTTCGTTCAAACCATGGTGAACCCAAAGCAGGCTGTCCAGTTTCATAATCCCACAAAACAGCAGATTCACTACGCGGATTTTTCAAAATCAGATTATTGGCTGAGGCTGGAAACCGACCGCGAAGGCTTGTTCAAGATTACGCCCCAACATCTGGCGGGTTTTCCTCTGGAAGACATCGACCCGCGCAGCTTTCGCCTTTTCTCCAATGGTGGCCAAATGCTCACCCACGAAATCGTCCACCCCGGAAATGAGTTTGTGGAAGTTCCCATCAGGGTTGTGGGCGCCGAAGACGGAAGTTTTGACCCTCAGGACTACATTGTTTTTTATGGCACAAACCGCGATGGCGTCGGTAAAAACACAAGCCTGCAATATGCAGCCACCTACTACAATCCTTACGGTGGCAACACGATTTGGTGGCTCACTTTCGCTGGGGAATTTTCAGGCGAACCGCTGCGGATGGAAACCCTGCCCATCCAACAATCCTGGAACGCGCAAACCGACCGCTTTTCAGACCAATTCCGCCTCGAAAAAGAAAACCATCGCCGGGAAACGATTGGCTTTGATTGGTATATGACAAGATTGTTCGGCAACTCCGACGCTGAATATGAATTCCAGCTTCAGATTCCCGACCCTGTTCCCGGCAGCACTGGAGCTTTGAGGTTTTCAATGCGGCAGGAGGATGTGAGCAGCCCCACGCCGACCCAGCACAAAATTAAGGTTTTCCTGAATGACGAACCCATTTTGGCAAATAGCGCAGGTTCGGATATTTTCTCTTGGAGTGGCCTCGGCACCTATTCATTTTACAAGGAAGTTCCAAACCTAATCAATGGCCAGAACACCTTGCGCATCAAAGTGTTAAGGTCGGGCACAGACAACATTTTCCTGGATTGGATAACCCTGGATTACAGCCGCCGCATACAAAAAGCCGAAAGCCAGGTGCCGGTGAAGCAGATGGAACTGAACCTCAATATTCCCGTCCGCTACAATGTTTCAGGTAACGCGAACACCAGAATCTACCGCGTGAACGGTTTTTCGGATGTGACGATGCTGCCCCTGCAAACTTCCGGTTCGCAGAGCTATTTTGTTGGCAACGGAACCAGCAACACCAGGTTTTGGCTCAGTGCCGACGCAGATTTACATGAACCCCTGAATGTGACCTTCAAAAACCCCACCGACCTCAGCGCCAACCTCACTTCTCGGGACAACATTATCATCACACCAGATGAATTTGTGAGCCAAGCTCAGGTTTTGGCTGATATGTATTGGGTGGATTACGGTTTACGCAGCCAAGTGGTGAAACAAAGCGACATTTTCGACCAATTCAACGGCGGACATCCCGACCCAGTTGCCCTGCGCCAATTTTTGCGCTTTGCGTATTACAATTATCCCTTCCCACGCTTGAGTTCGGTCACACTTTTGGGTTTGGGAACCATGGACTGGCGAAATTTCTCCGGTCAAGCCCAGTCCAAAAACAAAATTATCACCTATCAGAGAAACCTGATTGCCTCGGATGACTATTTTGTGATGCTCACTCAAGCCGCCTATCCGGAATTGGCGGTGGGGCGCTATCCCGTCACCAATGAAAACGAACTCGCTGTGATGCTCTCCAATTTTGAAAATTACACCCGCAATCCTCAGGGCGGCTGGTGGAGAAACTCCACAATTATACTTGGTGACGACCTTTACAATGGCAGTTCGAATGCCTACGAAAGCATCCACACCCAGCAGGCCCAACATGCTGGAACGGTTATCCACCCCAGTATGCTGACAGACAAAATCTTTGCCTGGGAATATCCCTACGACCAGTTTCAGAACAAACCTGAAGCCCGGGACGATATGTTCAAAGCCATCAACGATGGCCGCCTGCTTTGGTATTACCTCGGTCATGGCAGCTACGACAAGCTGGGCTCCGAAGACTATTTTAATGGCGCGGCGGATATGGGACGCTTCAACAATCCCAACAAGTTGCCCTTTTTCATGGCTGCCAGTTGCAGTGTTTCCCACTTTGATTATTGGGGCTTTGAAAGCTTGGGACAAAAAACCGTGTTGATGAACAATCTGGGTGCCATTGCCTCCTATTCAGCCACCCGGCTCAGCGGGCCCACAAGCAACGCGGCCATGATGAAAAATGTGTTGAAAAACATCACCCATGAACGCTACCCTCTGGGTAAATCCATCATGCTGGCAAAGATTGCATACACCGAAAACAACGACAACGATGCAGTTTACGTTCTTATGGGCGACCCTCACTTAAGAGTGATTCCTCCCATTCCAAGCGAGCAAATGAATGTGAGTGGACAGCATAATTCACCCTTCGAAAATGCCTTACGCCACAGAGACCTGGTTTCCATCGAAGGTGAATTTTCAGAATCACATGCAAATGGAATCGCGGAGGTGAAGGTGTTCAACACCGAAACGGAATATGACCTCGACTGGCAAACGCACGTGAGCCATCGTGGCGCTCAGCTTTTCGCGGGAAAAGTCAGCTTGGAAGGTGGTTCCTTTCAAAGCTCTTTCATCGTTCCCGACGATGCGACTCCTGGAAACACGGGTTTTGTCGTTTCCTATTATTGGGACCCCGTGGAAAAACAGGATTACACAAACTACCGCCATCCAATTGCTTACGATGATGAAACGGTTAATGTGGAAAACCCCGACGCCCCCAAAATTGAAATGTATTTGGGCAGCTACGATTATCGTGATGGAGACACAGTCGCTCCAAACACCACCCTCTATGCCAAAATCGAGGACAGCAACGGAATAAATCTGTCTGGAATCTCCGGACACGGCATTCTGCTCGTTTTGGATAACGCGCTCCAACCCATTGTGGTGACAGACTATTTCAGCTACAACTTGGATTCACACACGGCTGGACAGTTGGTTTTCCCGCTTTCCGGGCTCAGCGAAGGTCCTCACACCCTACAAATGATTGCTTTCGACAATTTCAATCTTCCCGCGGTGGCGAGCGTGAATTTCAACGTGAAAAAAGTCGGAGAACTTTCCATTGAACGCTTTTTGATTTATCCGAACCCGATGGACAGCGCCACAAACTTCACCTTCCTGCTTTCCCAGGATTGCGAGCTGGACATTGATATTTTCACCATCACCGGCAAGAAGGCGCACACCATCAAAGCCTTTGGTAAACAAGGCTTTAACAGTGTTGCCTGGGATGGCAAAGATGGCAGCGGCCACCGCTTGGCAAACAACACCTATTTCGTGAAAATCCGCGCCAAAACCCAGGATTTGAAAGCCGAAGCCATCGAGCGTCTCGTGATTTTTAAATAGGAAAAACAATGCTTATTTATAACACAAGTAAACGTAAAAAAGAAGAATTCCTGCCCAGCCAGCCAGGCAAGGTCAAAATGTATGCCTGCGGCCCCACGGTTTATGATTATTTCCACATCGGAAACGCCCGTGCCTTCGTGACTTTCGACGTTCTGCGCCGCTATTTCGAATATCGGGGCTACGATGTGGATTACGTGCAAAACATCACTGATATCGACGATAAAATCATCTCCCGTTCCATCGAGGAAGCTGTCCCTTTCCAGCAAATTGCGGATAAATATGCCCAGGCTTTTCTGGACGACAGCGCCGCTCTGGGAATCAAAAAACCGACCCACCAACCACGCGCCACCGAGGTTTTGCCAGACATCATCAACGCCATTAAAACCCTTGTGGATAAAGGTTTTGCCTACGAGGTTGAGGGTGACGTCTATTTCGATACCAACGCCCTGCCCGCATATGGCAGCCTTTCTGGTAAAAAGCGTGATGAACAGCTTCCCGGTGCCCGCATCACTGAAAACCCAAAAAAACGCGACCCGGCGGATTTCACCCTCTGGAAAGCGAGCAAGCCCGGAGAGCCTGTTTGGCAGAGCCCTTGGGGTGAAGGGCGGCCTGGTTGGCACACGGAATGCGTGGTGATGGGACAAAAATTTCTGGGCGATAACTTCGACATCCATGGTGGCGGCATCGACCTCGTTTTTCCCCACCATGAAAACGAACTTGCCCAGGCTATCGCGCTCACGGGCAAGCCGCTGGCTAACTACTGGATGCACAACGGTTTCCTGAATATCGATGGCGATAAAATGAGCAAAAGCCTGGATAACTTTTTCACAGCGCGGGACATTTTGGAAAAACACAGCGCGGAAGCCATCCGCTTTTTCTTCCTTTCCAAACATTACCGCTCTCCCATCGATTTCACACCCCAGATTATCGAAGAATCCGAACGCGCGGTTAAAAACTTCCATGAAGCCTTGCGCGACATTGGTTTCAACAAGATTAGCGCCAAACCCGATGACAGCTTTGAAGACCAGGAAAAATCCTTCATCGAAGCCATGGATGACGACCTCAACACAGCCCGCGCCCTGGCGGTGCTTTTCGAGCTCACCCGCGCCGTCAAAAATGAAAAGCTGAGCCTTCAACAGCGTGAACAGGCGGCTCTGATGCTGGTTAAACTGGGCGGTGTTTTAGGCTTCTTTGAAAACCTGGAAAGCACTCTGAAAGAGGAAGTTCCAGACCTTTCCCGCCAACTGATTGAACTGCTGCTGAGCTATCGCAAACAAGCCCGCCAAAACAAGGACTGGGCTCTATCCGACCAGATTCGGGATGACCTTGCGGCGCTGGGTGTGGAAATTCGCGACACCCCGGATGGCTGCGAATGGAAAATCAAATAATTTAGGACTAAAATAATGAGATTTGGAAAAAGACGCGTAACCCTGCTCTTGATTTTGACAGTGCTGATTTTGTTTGCGGCATATCTAACGCTCAAATACGTCAAACAAAGCTCCCTCAACAAACCCGAAAGCATTGCCTACAACGAGTTTACCCAGAGCATTCTGATTTCCAACATGGGCAATGGCAGAATCCTGAGCATGAATAAAAAGGGCAAGATGACCACTTTTGCCAAGGGCCTGAAAGCTCCACGGGGACTCAAAACCCAGGACAGCCTGCTTTGGGTGGCGGATAACACAAAGCTCCAAGCCTATAATCTGACCACTAAAAAGCTGATAAACAGCGTCACCATCGAGGGCGCCAAAATGTTGAACGACATCGAAACCGACCATCAGGGAAAGCTTTACGTGACCGACACCCAGGCGAACCGGCTTTTTGTTTATGACCCCGCCAGCGGAGAAATCCAGAGTTTTGAATCCGAATTGCTGCAAGCCCCCAACGGTATCGTTTACGATGCTCCCCGCAGGCAGATGTTCATCGTTTCTTTTCGCAAAGCCTCGCCCATCCTTGCTTTCAACGTTGTAACCGAGGTCTTCAGCGTTTTTCGGCACACCCTATACGACAATCTTGATGGCATCGCGATTGACGAGCTGGGCAGGATTTATTTCAGTTCCTGGGAGGGAGAATGTATTTACATGATTCCCCAGGAACAAAACCGTTTTCTAATCTGGCAAAGCAATTTACAAAGCCCCGCCGACATTTTCCACCATGAAGCCACAGGTGAAATCCTGGTTCCGCTTTTGGAAAAGAACCAGATTAAGCGCTTCAAAATTGATTCATAATGTTCAGATTCATGATGCACACGCATTTTAACAATGGAGAATTGTACCCGCGATGACCATAATTGATGTTATAAATCTTTTGGGCGGTCTGGCGCTGTTCCTTTTTGGGTTGAACAGAATGACCGACAATCTTCAAGCCGCAGCCGGCAACGAAATGCGCAACATCCTGAAAAAGCTTACCAATACTCCCTTCAAGGGCGTGCTGGTGGGCATCGGGGTTACCGCTCTGATTCAAAGCAGTTCTGCCACGTCGGTGATGATCATCGGCCTCGTAAATGCAGGAATCATGACCCTGCAGCAGGCTGTGGGAGTGGTGATGGGCGCAAACATCGGCACAACTTTGAATGCTCAGCTCATCGCTTTCAATTTTGGCGAAATTGCCTACCTGTTTGTGTTCATCGGCGTGATGGGTATGTTCGTCCAGCGCAGCCGCAAGATGGAACGCTGGAGCAACGTTATCATGGGTTTTGGCCTGCTTTTTGTGGGCTTGGGCGTGATGTCCCGCGCAGTTTTGGGCTTGCAAAATTCCCCCTTGGCGTTGGAGACCCTCACAAAGGTTTCCAGCAATCCCATCCTCGCCATCTTGGTCAGCATGAGCCTGACCATGATCATCCAGAGTTCTTCCGCCTCCGTGGGTATCGTGATGATTCTTGCCAAAGCCGGTCTCATCTCTTTTGAGGGCGCGCTCTACTTTGTGTATGGAGACAATATCGGCACCACCATCACCGCGTGGATCGCCAGCCTGGGCTCGAACAACACCGCAAAAAGAGTGGCTTTGGTGCACACGCTTTTCAATGTGCTTGGAACAGTCATCTTCGCAACCCTCACCTGGGCGGGCTACTACACCAAATTCATCAACCTCATCACTCCCGGAGACGTTTTCTCCGAAGTGCTCACCGAGCGCAATATCGCCCGCCACATCGCCAACGCCCACACTTTCTTCAACATCTTCAACACTATGCTGTTGCTGCCCTTCGCGGGGCTTTTGGCAAAATTCGCCTCTTTGGTGATTCCCAAAGACCCCGAAGACATGGTTTTCATGGGCGAACCCAAACACCTGAACTATCATCTCGTTGGGGATTCTCACATCGCCATCGACCAGTCTCTCAAAGAAATGCGGGAAATGTTGCGCTTGGTCCAAATGGGTGTGCATGTTTCCTATGAAGCTTTCCGGGATAAAAACTACAAAAAACAGGTGCGTATCTCACGCATCGAACAAGCCATCGACCAGCTCCAAAGGGAGATAACCCGCTATCTCGTTGTCGTCAACGAACGCACCCGCTCCCAAACGGTTATCCAAAAGATTCCCGCTTTGCTCCACACCGTGAACGACATCGAAAAAATCGGGGATTTCATCGAGGAGATAAACCGCATTCTAAACTATCAGATTCCCGCGCAAAAGAACCCGCTGGAACAGGATTTCAGGGAAATCATCGACAGCTTCAACGCCCAGTTCTCCGAAATGGTGGATCTCAGCATTGACTATTTGGAAGAGCTGAAACCCTCCTTCACCTTCAAGATTATTGAAATGAAGGGACGCCTGACCGAAATACACAGCAGGCTGAGGGGAAAAATCATGTTGCAAATCCAAAACGGCGAATGTGACCCCGAAGGCGCGCTGAATACCATCGACTATATCGACATGATTGAGCAAAGCGCGGATAAACTGATGAACATCGTGGAAGCGGGAACCTATAACTTTATCTTTCAACACGAGGTGTTGGAAACCGATGAAGCGGGACGGGTTGTTTTACACGAAAAGAAGGATGATTAAAACCCGGTAACTCCGTCTCCGCGCTCTTGAGTCCGACTCCATATCTTCTGCAATCCCAGTCCTGAGTCCCCCGATGCGCCTTCGGGAACTCCGGGAGGCATCAAGCAGTAACTCCTGAGCCAGAACCAAGCAAGAGCTTATCAGGCTACACTAGATTAGAACGAGGCGGCGGGAAAGTGTCTGTTTACCCTAAGTCTTTGTGTGCCTTATACTTGGCTTATGAAACATAAGGGATATATAAGGAGGCGAGCAAGTGAGAGGCAAATTCAGCCGATTTGAGCAGTGGGAAACCCACACCGGATATGCCCCAGAGCCCGAAACAGGTTTATTCGGGCTTCATTTGTGGAAAGAGTATAACCTCTTTGATGGAATCGTTTTCTGTGAGCAACATCACCAGACGGTCGATGCCGATGCCCAAACCACCCAAAGGTGGCATACCATATTCCAGAGCCTCCAAAAAATCCTCGTCCACGGGGTTTGCCTCTTCATCACCAAGGGCGCGCAAAGCTGCCTGAGCTTCCAAACGGGCTCGCTGGTCGAGGGGGTCGTTCAACTCGCTGAAAGCGTTGCCAAATTCGTGTCCCGCGATGTAAATCTCGAAGCGGTCTGCCAATTCGGGATGACCGCTGATGGATTTTGCCAGAGGTGAGACTTCCTTGGGAAAATCGGTCACAAAGGTCGGCTGGACAAGCTTTGGCTCCACATATTCTTCAAAAAGCAGAGCGATGATTTTGCCCACTCCGGAACCGGGCGGGATTTCAATCTTTCGCTCATCGCAAAAAGCCTTAGCTTTGTCCATGTCCATATCCGAAAGGTCAATCCCGGCATATTCTTTCACCAGGTCAATCATCGGTACGCGCTCGAAAGGTTTGGACAAATCCACTTTGTGGCCCCGGAAGACAAATTCCTTTTTGCCCAAAACATCCAAAGCCAGATGGCGCAGGAGGTCTTCGGTGAGGTTCATCACGTCCCGGAGGTCGGAATATGCCTCATAAAGTTCCAACATGGTGAATTCGGGATTGTGGACACGGGACATGCCTTCGTTGCGGAAATCTTTGCCCAGCTCATAAACTGCTTCAAAACCACCCACCATCAGGCGTTTGAGGTAAAGCTCCGTGGCGATGCGCAAGTATAAATCCACATCCAAAGTATTGTGGTGAGTGATGAAAGGTCTGGCGTTCGCTCCGCCGTAAAGCGGTTGCAGGACAGGGGTTTCCACCTCGATGAAGCCGCGTTTATCCAAAAAAGCGCGGATGGCAGTGATGATTTTTGCCCGTTGGACAAAAACCTGGCGCTGCGCTGGATTCAACAGCAAATCCAGATAGCGTTTACGATAGCGCAGTTCTATATCCGAAAATTCGTCATAGCGGATTGTTTTGCCATCCACCACCTTTTCTTTCACGGCGGGGATGGGGCGCAGGTTTTTCGCCAAGAGCTTGACCTGATTCACTTTAATGGAATATTCCCCGGCTTGGGTGAAAAAGAGGGTTCCCCTCAGTTGAACAAAATCTCCGGGGTCGCAAAGCTTGAAGAGTTCGTAGTTTTCCTCTCCCACAAGGTTTTGCGCCACATAGACTTGGATGCGCCCTCCGGCGTCTTCCAGGTCTCCAAAGCCCAGCTTACCCTGACGGCGCATGGCGACGAGCCTTCCCGTCAGGGTCACTTCCTGTTCTGATTCAACCCAGGTTTCCTTGTTTTCCAAAACTTCCGCCACGCGGTGGCTGCGTTCGGATGCAATCGGATAGGGGTCGATTCCAGCTTCAATGAGCTTTGCCAGCTTCTGTTTGCGAAGCTGGATGAGTTGGTTGTCCTTGGGCCGCATCTGGGTTTTTATAGGTCCTTGAATGGATTGTCGTCTGCCACTTCAGGTTTTTGGCTGGCATAGCGGCGCCATTCATCATCCTGACGTCTGCCACGGAAGCGTCCATAATCGGAGCCGCCTTCACGGGGTTCGCGACGCTCATCGGGACGACGGCGTTCAACGACTTCTCCCGGCTGGCGGTCTGTGTAGTCCAGGGTGAGACGATGGTTTTCACGGTCGATGGCTGTGACCATCAGCTCAATTTCGTCTCCGGGCTTGAAATTGTCTTTCTCGCGCACTCTCGAGCGGGGGAGAAGTCCGGTGATTCCTTCCGTGATGGTGACGAAAACGCCAAAATTCGTGGAGCTTTCCACCGTGCCCTTGAAGGGGGTTTCAAGCTGGATTTTCTCGTCAATCTGGTCCCAAGGGTCAGCCTGCAAAGCGCGCAGGGAAAGGGAAATCTTTTGGGTGTCGGGGTCGATGCGCAACACCTGGACTTCCACAAAATCGCCTTCATTCACAACTTCACGGGGATGGGCGACGTTGCGGCTGCGGCTCATTTCCGAGACGGGGATGAGCCCTTCCACGCCGGGTTTGATTTCGGCAAAAGCGCCAAAATTGTGCAGTCTGAGGATGCGACAATTGATTGTGTCGCCTTCTTTTATCTCTTTGGCGAAGCTTTCGAAGGGGTTTTCCAAAAGCGTTTTCATGGAAAGGGAAAGCTTTTCGCCCTTGATATCGAGGATTTTAACTTCCACTTCCTGCCCCTGTTTGAGGGCGTCCTGTGGTTTCACAACGTGTTGCCAGGAAATCTCGGAAACGTGCATCAGGCCTTCGATTCCGCCCAAATCCACAAACGCGCCAAAGCTGGTCATACGCATCACGGTTCCGGTGACCACATCACCCGCGTGAAGCCTTTTCAGCGCTTCGGCTTTGCGTTCCATGTTTTCCTGTTCTTGAATCAGTCGGTGGGAAACCACCACTCGCCGGCAATTTTCGGAACATTCAATCACAATGAAATCCATGGTTTTGCCGATGTGTTCGGTGGGGGTTTCTCCGCCGCGCATTGAGATTTGCGAAGCGGGGCAGAAAGCTCTCGCACCCAAAACATCAACATTGAACCCGCCTTTGGTGACGCCATAGACCTTTCCGGAAACCGGGATCTTGCGTTCAAAAGCGTCCAAAAGTGACCGTTTGTCCACAAATTGTTTGGTAAGGCTTTTGCCGATGACAAAGCCCTGTTCGTTGCTGTCCACGATGTAACCTTTGAGGTTATCGCCAACGTTGTAGGGCAGTTCGCCTTTTTCGTCCTGATATTCAGCGACTTCGGCATAGGCGTCAAATTTCCCACCCAGGCTCAGGATAATGTTTTTATCGCTGATGCTGATGATGGGCGCTTCGATGACATCGCCTTTTTTGTATTCGGCTGTGGTTTGGAAGGATTCCTCAAGCATCCGCAGATACTCTTCCTTCATTTCTTTAATCGCAGCTTTGCTGCTTGTGTCTCGCACCTTGTCTGACATAACTATCTCCTAACGACATTTCAGAAAGACCACGATTTCCGCCCTGCCTTTTTTGTAAAGGATTTTTATCCAAAAACTTGGACATGCTCGCTTACGCCGGGGTTTATCAGGGCTTTTTACCCCTCTGTAAAAATGAACTTGACTAAATCCTTTACCATATTTTGAATGTTTGGAACTTGAGTTTTAGGATGTATATTTGTGAGCAATCTCCACCTGCTTGTTTACCAAAGCTATATGCAGTGCATGCACGAATTTTGCCAATACCCGGAACTGGTGAAGCTGATTGAGCAAAAGCGTCTCAGCGCCACGAGCCATGTGTTGGCAATCGGAAAAGCGGCTTGGAAAATGGCCGCGAGAAGCTGTTCTGTATTGGCTGAAAAAGGTGTGGTTTTCGATGGATTTGTGCTCACAAAAAAGGGACTTGACCACGGTGAAATTCAGGGTTTGACCATTTTGGAAGGCGGCCATCCGCTTCCCAGCGCTGAAAGCCTTGAATCCAGTAAAATAATCGCGGATTGGCTGGCTAAACTTCCTCCTGAAGATGACCTGCTGGTGCTGCTTTCAGGCGGAAGTTCCGCTTTGTTCGAGCTGCCGGTTCAAGATTTGACGCTCCAGGAACTGTTTTCCAGGAATAAAGAGCTGCTCAACAGCGGGCTGGACATCGCTCAGATGAACCAGGAACGAAGAAAACTCTCCCGGCTCAAGGGTGGAAAAGCCTTCGAACTGTGTAAAAGCCGGCGGGTGTTTGTTTTCGCCGTGTCCGACGTGACTGAAGATGACCCGCGTGTGATTGGTTCCGCACCTTTCACCCCAAATATTGAAGGGATGGACCTCGGACAGGGTTGGTTTTTCGAATTGGGCGAAAGAACCCTCGAATATAAGGTTGTGGCAAACAATTTCGATTTCAGACAGCTCTTAGCCGAAAAGCTGCGTACACATGGCTTTCAAGTGTTGATTGAAGACCACTATGAGAGCGACGAACTTGCCAAATTCGCAACCAAAATGCGGGGAATCCTGCGCCAGACCCGCATAAAACGCTTGAGGTCACAGATGCCCTTCATCCTGCTTTTGGGGGGTGAAACACCTCTCAAAGTTGATGGAGCCGGTAAGGGCGGACGCTGTAGCCATCTGGCTTTGACCCTGGCGCGCTATTTGTCAAACCTTGAAAACGCCGCTCTATTTTGTTTTGCCACAGATGGATGTGACAATATCGCCGGCAGCGGAGGCGCCTGGGTTGACAGCAATAGCTGGAAGCTCTTCAAAAAAGAGGGGCTGGACCCCGTCGCCGCGAAGCGTGATTTTGACAGCCACAGCGCCCTCAAAGCCATAAACCATCTGCTTCCCTCTCCGCTTCTGAGCACCAATGTGAACGATGTTTTTCTGCTAAGCTGCGGCTACGACTTGGAAAACCCCTGCGCCAACGACAGTTGCCAAGAGCTGGATATCTTCAATGACCTGCCTTAAAACCCTGGCTCTGCCGATGAATAAACTGTTCCCCCTTTTGGTTTTGACCCTGATTCTTGCTCCTGTGTTTTTGAGCGGCCAAGCTCTTGACGAGTTTTTCAAGGAACCCGAAATCCAGGAAATCCATCCCGGTAAGGAAGATTCGCTCTTCTATTCCGCTGACAGCCTGCACTACAACAACGCCCTCGAACACATCCGTCTTTTTGGCAAAACCAAAATCCGCTATCACAATTTTGAAATCAGCAGCGATTCACTCCTGGTGGATTTAAAAAACAAACGCGCCTACAGCCAGGGCAACACCGTACTTCAGGATGGCGACCAAATTATTCTGGGTGAAGACGTTAGCTACGACATCGACAGTCAAACCGGAACTCTGTCCGGCGGAATCAGCCGCATGGATAAAAGCTATTATACGGGTGAAATCATCCGCAAAATCAGTGATGAAGCCTACGATGTGGACGGCGGCAGTTTCACCACCTGCGAAAACGAGGACCCGGATTTTTGGTTCACTGCCAAAAAACTGCGTATTTATCGTGGCGATAAAATCGTGGGAAAACCTGTGATAGCCTACGTGAACCACCTTCCCATCTTCTATTTTCCCTTCATCGTGATTCCCCTCCAGAGCGGGCGCAAACCGGGGTTTTTGATTCCCCAGCCCGGCTTCAACAATATCGACGGAAAGTTTTTCAAGGACATCGCCTGGTATTATCCTTATAAAGACTACGCGGACTTGATTTTAAGCCTGGATATCTACGAACGAACCGGTTGGAAGGCGAGCCTGAAACTGGACTATTTGCGCCGCTACGCCCACAGCGGAAACATGGAAGCCAGTTTTCAACGCCGGAACGCTGGTTTGGGCTATTTCAACGACTGGTCTCTGCGCCTGAACCACCATCAGGATTTCACAAACAGAGCCAGCTTCGACGCCAATGTGGATTTTGTGAGCAATAAACGCGTCTGGGAAAGCAGTTCCGACATCGATGAAAGCCTGGCGCAGTCTGTGACCTCCACCCTTTCATATCGACAACCGCTTTTGGGCTCGAACCTGAACCTGGGCGCTTCCTACACCCAGGACCTCATCAACGACCGAGCCACCATCTCGCTGCCATCAGCTTCCTTCGCTCTGCCCACCCGTCCGGTTTATGAGCTTTTTTACAAGCCGGAACGCCGCCCCAGCGCTTGGTGGAGCGACCTGAACTACAGCTATAATCTGCGGATGGACCACAGCGGTAGTCTGAACACAACCGACAGCCAGCTAATGGATTACATCTGGAGTAACCGCGTTGACCCCAGCGACAGTAGCTTGGTGGCGCAACACAATTTGGGCCTAAAACACCAGCTCGGGCTTTCCTACAACTGGAACGCCTTCGGCTGGCTGGGCTTCCAACACGGTCTCCGCTACAACGAAGCCTGGTTCGACCGCGATAAAAACAACGCCAGATTCGTGCGTGGAAACGATTACAACGCCTACACAAACGCCAGTTTCAACATCTATGGAATCCAGAATTACAAACGCGGATGGCTGAAATCCCTGCGCCACGTCCTCACCCCAAGCGCTGAAATCAGCTTCAACCCCGATTTCAGCGCCAACGAACGCTTTTACAGTTTTGGCGGCGTGAGCCTGAACCGGACAGGAAAATCCGCGAACCTGAACCTTTCCCTGGACCAAAAATGGCAAATCAAATATGGAAAGGAAAACCGCAAATTAAACGATGTCTTTTCCTTCAACAGCCGCAGCTCGGCAAACCTTTTAAACCCACAACAGAAACCATTTGAAACCATTTCCCACACCGCCGCTTTCCGCCCCGGAAGCTTCAACTTGGGAAACCTGAGCCTGCCCGGAACCAAATTCAGGTTAAACGGGCTATCCATTTCCTACAGTTCTCAATACAGCCTCAGCCACAGCCCCTACGAACTGGATTGGGACGACTGGAGAATATCCAGCCAATATTTCTCTCAATCCCTGAACCTATCCGGCTCCGCGCCCTATCAAACCTATTTCACCAAGGATAAAAACCGTATCTTCGACCCCTGGCAAAGCCGGGACAGCCTCAGTTTCGACTCTGATACTTTCAGTTCAAACCCGAACACCTGGCGCCTCGCTGTATCCCACGACCTGAGCGCCACTTCCCGCCTTTTCGAGCCCAACGCCCACAATCTGCGCCTGGATACCAGCTTCAAAATCACCCAAAATTGGTCGCTTTCCTACGGAACCTATTTCAACCTGAAAACCGGCGAAATGCTTTCTCAAACCGTGAAAGTCTCCCGGGATTTACACTGCTGGAAGCTCGATTTGAGCTACACCCGCCGAAACGACTATTGGGAATACAAGGTGGCGCTGTTCAACCTGGCTCTGCCCGACGCCCTGAGATTCCAAACCAGTGACAGCAAAAAGTTCTGATAAAGCGGTTTTTCTGGACCGCGATGGCTGTATCAGCCCGGATAAATTCGGCTACATTTCCGACCCCGCCGGCTACGAACTCTATTCCTACACCGGTGAAGCGCTCAGGCTCCTGAAATCCCTGGGCTATTTGTTGATTTTGGTCACCAACCAATCCGGAATCGCGCGGGGATATTTCGGCTTCCCAGAGCTGGAAAAGGTTCACGCGAAGCTCCAGGAACTGCTTGCCGTCCAAGGGGTTAAACTGGACGCCATCTATTTTTCGCCCTACTATGCGGATGGGATTGTGGCGCCCTATAACATCGCTCACGAAGACAGAAAACCCGGCCTGGGAATGTTCCACCGCGCCCAGCGTGAATTCAGGCTCAATCCTGCCGCGTCCTGGATGATTGGCGACCGTGAAACCGACATCGCCTTCGGCAAAAAAGCGGGTTTACAATCCATCCTGCTGCTTTCCGGAAATGGCGCTCAGGAAATGCTTTATGGAACCCAGAAATGGGATTACCAGCCGGATTTCATCGCCGAAAACCTGCTCACTGCCGCCAAATTGGCCCAGTTGCTTGTGCCATGAAGTTTCTGGGCTCATACAGTAAAAAGAAATTCCAAAACCTGGCGCCCCAAACCCAGCTCAAAGCCTTGGAAAAACTTGCTGAAGCCTTGGAAGAAAACCTGGAAATCCAAGACGCCGCCGCTCACTTTATCGGAGAAATCCAAGACTGCGTTTCCTGGATGGAAAAGCCCGTCCCACAAGTGGCCATCGAACTTTCCCAGGCGTTGGATAAGGCAAAAAACCACCGGGATATCAGCCTGGCTCTTGCCCCTTTCCAAAACTCCCTGGGCAAAAATCTCGCGGACAGCCATCTTCAACTGCCCCAGCGTGATGGCGCCCGCTTCGCCGACCCCAAAACCCTGAATCGTGCCAGCCGGATAATCCTGATTTTGGACAACCTGCGCTCCGCCTTCAATGTGGGCTCCATCTTTCGTGGCGCGGATTGCCTCGGAATCGGCGAAATCTGGCTTTGCGGCGTTTCTCCCCTTCCCGGAAATCCAGCCTTGGCAAAAACCGCCAGGGGAACCGAGGAAAAGCTTGTCTGGCGACACTTTAGCAACACAATCCAGGCGGTTGAAGAGGCGAAAACAAGAGGCCGCAAGGTTTACGCGCTGGAAACATCCCCAGAATCCAGTTCCGTGTTCGAAACCGATTTCCAGCTTCCCCTCGCCCTGCTGCTTGGCAATGAAAGCCACGGGATTGGCGAAGCTCTAAAGCTTTGTGACCACATCGTTTCCCTGCCCGTTCAAGGCTGGAAAAACTCCCTCAATGTGGCGGTTGCCGCTTCCGTCTGCGCCTACCAAATCGTCTTTGGACATCCCACTTCACTCCAAACCATCTCCATTTCCCAAACCATTTCCTGAATCCGGTTCGCGAACATTTTATAACATTCTGATTGGCTTTGGGAAACACATCAATTATTTTATGGGGAAAATACAAGGAGATATACCATGAAAAAGCTAATATACACTCTGCTCGCCCTGGCTCTGACAGCCGTCCTGGGCGCTCAAACCGGACTTTTCAACCTTTCTTTTGACATCGAAGCGGATGAAGCCATCGAGATTTTGGAGGCAAGCGGCTTTGAAATCATCGATGAAACCTCCGATCGCATTAGATTCTCCGATTCGGAAAACCCTTACGTGGATGAGATTTGGCTCTATTTTGCCGGCGATGACTCCTTGGAGAGCTGGACAATTTTCTATCTCCCCCAGGATGATGAAGACATCGAAGACCTCGTGATGGATGCTTTAATTGAACGCCACGGAACGGATTTTGCGGTTGATTTTATTTACGAGGAATTCTATTGGGATTTGGACGAATTTCATTCTGTTTCCGCGAGTTGGTGGGGGGATGCCCTCTTCAATGTGGAATATAGACACAATTATTAACACCATGGGCTGGATTCCTCGCTGGCGCTCAGAGTGATGGCCAGACTCAGGTTTGGGAGGTGATGGTCGAATTCGATTGCCCTGAAAACCCCGTCCCGACTCGTCATCCTGAACGAAGTGAAGGATCCAGGCCAAGGAAGTAAAAAGGCTTTCAAGGACAATCCCCACTTCGCTCT
>JAAYKA010000008.1 GCA_012522635.1 Candidatus Cloacimonadota bacterium | reverse complement strand
GGCAGCCTCTGTTTTGTTTTGTGACACGCCCTGGCCGGTGGAGTACAATCTTCCCAGGTTGAATTGCGCAACGGGGAGGCTCTGCTCTGCTGCGAGCTTGAACCAGTTGGCAGCTTGCTTGTGGTCCAGTTCCACGCCCAAGCCATTTTTGAACAACACTCCCAGGTTGTTTTGCGCGTGGACATGACCCTGGTTTGCGGCGAGACGATACCATTTCGCGGCTTCTTGGGGGTCTTGTGATACGCCCAGACCATCTTCATACAACATTCCCAGGTTATGCTGCGCATCGGCATAACCCTGCTCCGCGGCAAGGCGATACCATTTGGCGGCTTCGCTGAAATCCTGCTTTACACCCTGGCCATTGCTGTACAGGTAGCCCAGACTGGTTTGCGCGTGGGCATGAGCCTGGTCAGCAGCAAGGCGCACCCATTTGGCGGCTTCGCTGAAATCCTGTTCCACACCCAGGCCATTGTAATATAGCGCAGCCAGAAGGTCTTGCGCATTGGCATGACCCTGGTCTGCGGCAAGACGATACCATCTGGCGGCTTCTTTGTAATCCTGCGCCAGGTCCTGGCCTTCGTGGTATAACCTTCCCAGGTTATATTGCGCTTCGGCATCCTCAGTTTGGGCACGTTCCAGCAGCGTTTTGTCCATGTTTTCCTCCATATTTTGCAGATGGAGAGAGAGAAGAGGATGGAGGATTTTCGTCAAGAAATATATTGCCTTCTGTCGGCGCTGCCGCTCCGCTTGAAAAACAGGGACTGGCTCCTATCGCTACGCTCTAGGATGACGGACTGGTCTGGGTTTGGGTTGTTGATTTCGGAGTCTGGGTGGTCGAAGGAACATTCTTAATTGCCAGGGCTTGGATCTTTCGCTGAAGCTCAGGATGACGGGTCGGTGCGGGTTTTAGTGGTGAAGTGGCAGGCAGCGAGATGGCAATTGAGAGTATCGATTTCAAAAAACCGGATTTTATTTGACAGATTTTGGGGAAACACATTGATAGACATCATTACAATAAGCAAAAATGAATGGAGATAAGAAAATGAAGAAAACCCTTGTTTTGGTCGCTTTGCTAATCTTCGGATTGGGAGGATTGTTGGCCGGGTCCCGTGATACTTGGATTGATGAGGACTTTGGTTCCGGCACTTTTCCACCTCCGGGCTGGAGCATTGAAAACCAGGCTGGAAATTGGAGCCTCCGCAACAGCAGCAATGCTGGCGGCAGCCTTCCCGAACTGCGCCTGAACTGGAGCCCACAATTCAACGGAAGCACCTATTTTGTTTCCCCCAGCGTGGACACCAGCGGCGAAAGCATCATGTATCTGGATTTCAGGCAGTTTGTGGACCACTATAACTCGAATTACAGGATTGGAGTGGCAACCCGCAGCGGCACAGCAGGAAGCACCTGGAACATTGCCTGGGAAATGACTGTGAGCGGTAATCTGGGTCCTGAACTGAGGACGGTGGAACTCGCCACCCAGGATGTGGGCGCGGCGGATTTTCAGTTCGCGCTGTTTTTCAGCGGCAATTCCACAAACCTGAACTATTGGTTTATCGACAACATCAGGCTTTATACGCCCTTTGAATATGACCTTGCCATCACCGGGACGGATTTGCCCCAGCAAAGCAGCATGGGAAGTAGTTTCACGCCCAAATGCACCGTGGCAAACCTGGGTGAAAATCCGCTGGTGGCGTTGGTTTCGCTGGATGTGTTCCGCGGAGAGGAATTGGTTTATTCCCAGCCGGAACATTACAGTGTTTTTCTGGGTTCCTGGGAAACCGACACCGCCGTTTTTCCGGATTTCAGTCCGACGATGACCAACGAGCTTTACCGTTTTGAATTTTTGGTGACGTCATTGGAAGACGTGGAAGACCAGGACCCGGCAAATAATCTGAAAACCGCGTTTGTGAACACCTGGACCACACTGAAGCAGATGGTGCTCTTGGAGATTGGCACAGGCGGCTGGTGCCCCTATTGCCCGGGAGCGGCGCTGGCGGCGGATGATTTTGTGGATGGCGGATACAACGTGGCTGTGCTTGAAAACCACAATGGAGATGCCTTTGCCAACACCGATTCCGACGGCAGAAACGGCTATTATGGCGTGAGCGCCTATCCCACCAGTATTTTCGATGGCACACTATTTTATACCGGAGGCAGCAATTCGAACAGCATTTTCAATTCCCTGTTGCCCCTTTACAATCAACGCGCCACAGTGAGAACCCCGGTTTTCATCATGATTTTTGGCGAGCAAACCCGCACAGGATATGACATCACCATCGTGGTGGATAAAATGGCGCCGGTGGCGTATCCGAATTTGGCGCTGCATTTGGCTTTGACTGAATCCCACATCACCTATTCCTGGCAGGGACAAAACCACATGAACTTTGTGAACCGTGGGATGTTTCCGGATTGGGAAGGAACCGTTATCGACCTGATGAACGCGCCCATCGGAAGCAACTATTACACCCTGTCCATCGATAAAGACGAGACTTGGGTGGCGCAAAATTGCGAACTGGTGGCGTTCATCCAAAACCTTGACAACAAGGAAGTTATCCAAGCCACAAAGCTGCCATTCTTGGAATTGGAAGCGCCTCCCGTCGCCAATGATGATAACAGCATGCCAGGGGTTAAAACCTCTCTGGGTGGTGTTTTCCCCAATCCTTTTTCCCAAAACACGATGATTGAATATACCATGAAGGAGAGCCAGCGGGTTGAACTGGGCGTGTATAACCTACGGGGACAGTTGGTTCGCACCCTGGTGGCGGAAAATAAGAGCGCCGGAAGCCACCACGCTCAGTGGGACGGATTGGACAACAATGGTCAAAAACTGGGCAATGGCGCCTACATCGTCAGGATGAAAAGCGGTGGGGAAGCCTTTTCCTGTAAATTGGTGCTGATGAGATAGAATCCGCCTGCAATCAGGATTGAATATCAGCCAGATAATGAAAGGCGCGGAGATTATTTCCGCGCCTTGTTTAATTTATTGCGTAAAAGGCTGGGTTATCCCTGTTTTCCAATCTCCATGCCGCGCTTGATGGCGGTGAGGTTCAGTTCCAAGAGACCAGGGTCTTTGGCAGCGAGGAAGGATTTGAGGTCTTCTTCCAGGGTCTCAAATTTGATGAGGCCGGTTTTGCCAATCACGATGCCGATTGCCAGCATATTCAACACACGGATGGAGCCGATTTCCAGGGCGATGTCGCTGAGCGGAGCCGCCACAATTTGAACGTCGTCGCGTTTGCAGCCGTGGGGGCAGGCGCTGGTGTTGACAATGACCACGCCGTTTTTGCGAACCTGGGGGGCAAATTTATCCAGGGAAGGCTGGTTTAAAGCCACCAGGATGTCTGGATAGCTCACGATGGGTGAGGCGATGGGTTCGTCTGAGACCACGGCGGAAACGTTTGCCGTGCCACCGCGCATTTCCGGGCCGTAGGAAGGCAGCCAGGAGACATTTTTACCTTCTTTCATGCCGCTTTGGGCAATGAATTTTCCGATGGTGAGGACGCCTTGTCCTCCAAATCCCGCGCAAATCATTTCAGTGGTCATTATTCAACTCCCTCGCCCTTGTCCCGATATACGCCGGGTTTGAAGAAGGGCAGCATGTTTTCCTTTGCCCAATCCCGAGATTTATTGGGGTCGATGCCCCAGTTTGTGGGACAGGTACTCACGAATTCCACGAAGGTGAAACCGCGTTCTTCCTTGTTGTAGAGAATGGCTTTGTCCACGGCTTTTTTGGCCTTGATGATTTCCGCCGGACTGAGCAGGGAAACTCTTTCGATATAATATGGCGCAACCAGCGTCGACAGCATTTCACACATGCGGACGGGGTAGCCAATGTCGTTCACGTCGCGTCCGTAGGGGCTGGTGGTGGTTTTCATGTTGGGCAGGGTGGTGGGAGCCATCTGTCCGCCTGTCATGCCATAGATGGCGTTATTTATGAAGAACACGCTGATGTGTTCGCCACGGTTTGCAGCGTGAACGATTTCAGCGGTGCCGATGGCGGCAAGGTCTCCGTCACCCTGATAGGTGAAAACGTGCATTTCGGGACGGGCTCTTTTCATGCCTGTGGCAACCGCAGGAGCGCGTCCGTGAGCCGCTTCCGCCATGTCGAAATTGAAGAATTTATAGGCAAAAACGGCGCATCCCACGGGGGCAACGCCGGTCATGAGATTGATTAAGCCCTGTTCTTCAATCGCTTGAGCGATGAGCCGGTGAGCCACGCCGTGCATGCAACCGGGACAGTAGGTAAAGGGAACGTCCCTGAGGGTTTCTGGTCTTTTTGCGATAACTTCCATTTGGCTCTCCTTTATTTGAAACACTCTTCCAGCTTTTGCTGGATTTCGGCGGGTGTGAACACGATGCCGCCGACTTTGCCCCAGAATTTGACCGGGGTTTTGCCGCAAACGGCGATTTTTACGTCGTCCAACATCTGGCCTGTGTTGAGTTCGAACACATACACCTGCTTCACTTTGGGGCCGATGGCGGCAGCAACCGCTTCGTAGGGATAGGGCCAGCAGGTGATGGGACGAATCATGCCCACGCTTTTGCCGTCTGCCTTGAGCTCGTTGATGGCGGATTTTACCACGCGGGAAGCGGTTCCCCAAGCCACGCAGAGGATTTCGTTGTCGTCTGAAAGGTTGTAGGTGTCATACCTAATCTCGTTCTTTTCCATCTCGGCATATTTCACATAGAGGTTTTCCACGTGTTTTTCCAGCATGGCGGGGTCGATTTCAAGAGAGTTGATTTCATGATGATGCTTTTTATCTCCATCTTCGTTGGGATGGATGCACCAGGATTTGTGTTGCTCTCCCAGAGCTGCGATTTGTTCGTCGCTGAGGGGTTCCTTGAATTCCACGGGTTCCATCATCTGTCCCAGCATGCCGTCTGCCAAAATGGTGACGGGATTGCGATATTTATCCGCCAAATCAAAGGCTTCGGCAGCCATATCCGCGAATTCCTGCACGGAACTGGGCGCGAGGACAATCATGCGATAATCGCCGTGTCCGCCGCCTTTCACGGCTTGGAAATAGTCGCCCTGGGCGGGCTGGATGTCGCCCAAACCGGGGCCGCCGCGCTGGACGTTCACAATCACCGCGGGCAGTTGCGCGCCAGCGATGTAAGAAATTCCTTCCTGTTTCAGCGAGATTCCCGGAGAGGATGAAGAGGTCATCACGCGTTTTCCGCAACCGGCAGCACCGTAAACCATGTTGATGGCGGAAACTTCACTTTCAGCCTGGAGGAAGGTGCCGTTCACTTTTGGCATCATTTTTGCCATGTATTCGATGAGTTCACTTTGGGGTGTGATGGGGTAGGCAAAATAGAGGCGACAGCCCGCACGGATGGCGGCTTCAGCCACAGCTTCGTTGCCTTTCATTAAGATTTTTGACATTCTGGCCTCACTTTTCGATGGTGATTGCCACTTCCGGGCAGGTCACATAACACATTTTGCAGGCGATACATTCGTCCTGATTAAAACATTCCGCGTAGTGGTATCCCTTGGCATTGATGTTCTCTGAAAATCGGATGATTTTCTTTGGACATGCTACTATGCAGAGTCCACAACCTTTGCAATAGAACGGGTCAACCGTCATTCTTGGCATGGTCGTTCTCCTTCACAATATGTTTTTTACTATTCTGGGATAAAGCCTGAGGCTGCCCAAATCTGTCAAACACTTTCTTCAAAACAGCCCTCAAAGCGAGAAAAAACTCGTTTTGCCGAAAAGTGGGTTTTCCCCACCTCCTCCAGGGCTCAAAAGCTCCAAAAATCCCAAATTTTGCGTTTGGGTCAAGCCACTGCCCTGTATGGAGTTAACCTGAAAAACGCAATTTTTTACTTGACAAAATTGAGGGTCTCAAAAATTTTCCGCGGCAAGACTTAAGCAAACATGGAACAAAAAATATGAGAAAACAATCTAAAAAAATTCTTTCCACTGTTTTTGCAATCTGGGCCACATTCGTCGGACCCATCATTGCTCAAACTGTGGCAGGAGAAACAGATATGGAAGAACTCACGATTTCCACCGAGCAGGTGGCAGTGATTGATTCCATTCACACCCAAGAACCCCCAAGTACGCATAAACCGCTGGATTGCGAGACCTGGGTTGCTTCCTATTATGGGAAAAAATTCCACGGACGCAAGACAGCCAGCGGTGAAGTTTATAATCAGCACGCGATGACATGCGCGCACAAAACCCTCCCCTTCCAAACCCTCCTAAAAATCACCAATCCCAAAAACGGCAAGAATGTAATCGTGCGTGTCACGGATCGCGGGCCCTTCATCCGCGGACGAGATATTGACCTTTCCTACGGCGCGGCAAAAGAAATTGGCATGTTAGCCGCCGGCGTGGCAAAAGTCCAGGTGGAAAAGCTTCCCGACAGAAAGGCAAGTTCAGAAAGCTAATCCTCCGGTCCCATCCAAATAACGCGGGATCGATCCTTGCCCCCCACCCCCACAAAAAGCAGAGCAATGATCGATCCCATTTTTTATATATAGAGAAACCATGCGAAAAACAATCATCCTTTCCCCAGCGGTTGAAAAAGCTTTGGCCGCAAAGCTGCCCGTGGTGGCTCTGGAATCCACGGTTCTGACCCACGGTTTGCCCCATCCGCAAAACCTTGAAATACTCCAGGAGCTGGAAAATATCCTCGCTTCGGAGGGGGTCACAGCCGCCACCATCATCGTGTTCGAAGGCCATGCCCATATTGGCTTGGAGCCGGAATTGCTCCAAAAGATTCTGCCCTTGCTGCAGGAGCCGGGATATTTTAAAAAGCTGGGCATGCGTGACCTAGCTCTGGCAGCCGCGCTGAAGCAAAGTGGCGGAACCACAGTTTCAGCAACGATGAAACTTGCCGCGCTGGCAGGGATTGAAATTTTCGCCACCGGTGGCATCGGCGGTGTTCATCGCGGTTGGGAGCAAAGCTTGGACATTTCCAGTGACCTGTGGGCGCTCGCAAACCTCCCTGTGGCGGTGGTTTCAGCAGGTTGCAAAGCCATCTTGGATGTGTCGGCTACACTGGAATGCTTGGAAACGCTCGCGGTTCCGGTTTTAGGCTGGAAAACACATACTTTCCCCCTGTTTTACACGCCGGACAGCAAGTTTGGCATCCCCTGCCTAAAGAACACGGAGGATTTTGCCCAGCTTTGGAACCACCATAACAACTTGGGCGGCAAAGGGCTTTTGGTGGCAAATCCCATCCCGGAAAATGACGCGCTGAACCCCGTGGAAATCGAAGCGCAAATCGGTTCCTGTCTGAGCGAAGCCCAGCAAAAAAGCATCCATGGCAAAGCGCTCACACCTTTTCTGCTTGACTGCCTGGCGCGAACCACAAAAGGTGATTCTGTGAAAGCAAACTTGGCGCTTCTGAAAAATAACGCGCAGCTTGCCGCCAAACTTGCCAAAACACTATCGAAAAGAGGATAGCCAAATGCGTATCTACATTTCCATCGACATGGAAGGAATGCCCGGCACCTATAACTGGAACCAGGAAAAAACAGACCGCCCCGCGGTGAAGGCATGCGTTGAACACCACGTGAAAACCGCTTTGGAAGCGGCACTCAACAGCCCCCAGGCAAAACAAATTGAGGAAATCACGATTGCCGATTCCCACGCCGATGGGGACAACCTTTCCTTCCGCATCACAGAGCTGGATTCCAGAATTAATCTAATCTCCGGCTGTCCCAGACCCCGCTATATGATGCCGGAACTTTCTGCAGAATACAGCCAGGTTTGGCTTTTGGGCTATCACAGCGGCACAGGCGCCTTGAAGGGCAACATGGACCACACCTATTCAAACAGCCGCATCCACAACATTTGGATTAACGGCAAACCGATGAACGAAACCCTGATAAATTCAGCCTATGCCGGCTCTTTGGGCATTCCGGTCACCCTCGTTTCCGGGGATGAAACCCTGCAAAAAGAATTGGCGGCGCCCATGCCCTGGTTGGAATATGTGGCAACAAAACGAGCCGTGGCAAAGTTTTCCGCCCTGAACTATTCCCGCCTCAAAGTGGATGAACTCACGCGGGAAGCGGTTCAAAAAGCGCTGGCAAAATCCCTTGATGATATTCCGCTTTATAGCTTTGAAGCGCCCATCACCTTAAGGATTGAATTTAACCACACTTCCATGGCAGAACAAGCCTCCCTGATGCCCCATACGAAAAGATTGGACGGACGCACTTTGGAGTATGTCGCCGATGACTATGAAATCGTGTTTGAGGCAATCATGGCCATGGTTTGGCTGGCATCCACCACCTCAATGTAAGGAGCCGAAAAAATGGAAATAACACTCGTCACCATCGCCCGTTTCACAGACAGTTTTGAAGCCGAACTTGCCAAGGAACTGTTGATTGACCAGGGTATCAATGCTTTTTTGAAAAACGTAATCGTGCATTCCATGCTGCCGGGGATTTTTCCCGGAAAATTCGACGTGGAGCTTCAGGTTGCGTCCCAGGATTCCGAGCGCGCCAAAGAACTCCTCTCCCAGCGGCAGAGCGGCTCCCAAATCAAGAATCTGCTCATCTCCAGCGGTGCCATTTTGGAAGGCCATTTCCAGCTCACATCTGGAAAACACAGCGGTCAATATGTGGAAAAAATCCGGCTTTTGCAAGACCCCATCGCCACGGAAATGGTTTGCGGAATGCTTGCCGAAGCTTTGGAACCCTTCGAATTTGATACCGTAGTTGGCCCCGCCTACGGCGGCATCGTTTTGGCTTTCGAAGTGGCAAGAATGTTGGAAAAAACCTTCATCTTCACCCAACGCAAGGATGGCATCATGACCATCCGCAGCGGTTTTGATTTGGAATCCGTTAAAAAAGCCGTGGTCATCGAGGATATCCTCACCACCGGAAATTCCGTGCGGGAGGTCATTTCCTGCCTTCAGGACAGGCAAATCGAGGTTCAAGCCGTGGCGGGCATCGTTGACCGCAGCTCCGGCGCAGCGGATTTCGGCGTTCCCTTCGTCTCGCTCTTGCAAATGGAAATCCCGGTCTGGCTTCCTGAGGAATGTCCGCTTTGCACGGCTGGACAGCCTTTGGTGAAACCTGGCGCCAGCGACAAAAAGATTTGAGCGCGGATTTGGAACACCTTGCCATAATCTCACTGGCTCGTTTTGAGCGCGAACAACTGGCGGAACTTTTAAAATTCTTCCCTTTTGGAGAGAAAACCCGCTGGTTTTATCTGCACACCGGCAACCCGGACGAAGAAGAGCTTCCCCAACACCCAAATTTCACAGCCAAAGCTTTTGGCAATCATGAGCCCATTCCCAAAATGCTGGCCTGCCTGAAAAAGGAAGGGCAGACCTCGCTTTGCTTCGCCAGCAGTGAAAGCGCCCAGCGCTGGTTTCAGGCGCAAAAACAACCCTACATCACCCTCCATCACGGCGAAAACCTGCTTTTGGCAGACCTCAACGAGCTTGAAACGGATTTCACGGAGCAAATTGAAAAGCTTTGCG
>JAAYKA010000007.1 GCA_012522635.1 Candidatus Cloacimonadota bacterium | reverse complement strand
TCGCTCTGCATGCCCCGTTCCAGCAAAAACCGCTGCAAGGCGACACTGGCACAAAATCCGTCTCCGTCAGGCTCAACGTGGGACATGATGCCAACGCTGATGCCTGGTTCCAAGCTTTCCAACAATACTTTTTTCAACTGTCGTGTGTCGTTCATGATGATTTTGGGGTTAAAAACCTCTCTGGGAGCTATTGCCCCGTCAAGGCTTAGGCGCTGAAGCGGCTCTATTTTCCCGCTTCCTCCTCTTCTTCTTCCTCTTCCAGAAATTCTTTATAGATTTCTTCGTCTTCATCAACTTCGAAAACTTCGTCATCATCCAGATAGTCATCCAAGTTGATATCCGGATCGTAGGCGCCGTCATCGTCGTCATAATTCTGTTTTATGCTGGCCAGCAAGGTTTCCACCTTCTCGGCACGGTCTTCAGTTTCGTCGTAGAAAAAGGTCAGTTCGGGAATGGTCCTCATAATTTGTGCTCCTGCGATTTGTTTTTTGAAAAATCCAGAACTTTTAGTCAATTGTTCCCTGATGGCATCATGGGAAGCGGGGTTGTTATAGTGTGAAAAATATAGCTTTGCATGGCGAAGGTCTTTGGAAATCAACACTTCGGTGATGTTCACCCATTCCAACGCCGGGTCACGCAATTTCTGCTGAAGAGCGAGGTTGAACAGCTGTTTCAGCGCTTCCTGCAAACGTGGGATGCGATGCGATTTGCTCATAGTTTTTTAGCAACTTCTTCCAGGACAAAGCATTCCAAAACGTCACCTTCCTTGATATCAGAATAGTTCTCCAGGGAAAGGCCGCATTCCGTGCCAGCGCGGACTTCGTTCACATCGTCGGCATAGTGTTTCAAGGTGGAAAGATCATCTTCGGCAACTAAAACGTCGTTTCGATACAGGCGCACTTTGCAGCCGCGCTTGATGGAGCCTTTATCAACCTGGCAACCAGCCACAGTCCCCACTTTTTTGATTTTGAAAACCTGACGCACGGTGGCGGCGCCGATTATTTGTTCTTCAAATTCCGGTTCCAGCATTCCAATCAGGCTTTGGCGCACGTCCTCGATGGCATCGTAGATAATCTGGTAAAGCTTGATTTCCACGCCTTCATCTTCTGCCAATTTGCGTGCCTGCTGGCTCGCGCGAACGTGGAAACCAATTATCACCGCGTTGGCAGCGGAAGCCAGGTTCACGTCCGCTTCGCTGATGCCGCCAACGTTTTTGTGGATGATATTCACCTGCACTTCTTCGTTGGAAATCTTCTGCAGCGAGTCTGCCAAAGCTTCAGCCGAACCATCCGTATCGGTCTTGATAATGATGTTCAGTTCGCTCACCTGCTCTTCCTGGATGCGGGCAAAGATATTTTGCAGCGATGATTTATTCTGATATTTCTCGCGTTCCAAGCGTATCTGGTTACGTTCCGTGCTGATGGAACGCGCGGTTTTTTCGCTGTCAACCTGGTTCAAATTGTCACCGGCTTTGGGCGTGTCGGAAAGCCCGTAGATTCTGCCCACGTCCGCGGGATAGAGCGATTCAACCTCTTGTCCGCGTTCATTTTCTATCCGGCGCACCCTGCCATGGGTGGCGCCGCAAACGTATATATCACCCTTGCTGAGTTTTCCTTCCTGCATCAAAATCGTGGCCGCCGAACCCATGCGGGTGTCTTTGCTGGCCTCGATCACAACCGCCATACCGGGCACTTCACGACGTGCTTTCAGTTCCATCATCTCCGCGGTCAGAAGAATCAGTTCAATCAAATTCAAGATTCCTTCGCCGGTAACAACCGATGTGCGACACCAAGGCACGTCGCCACCATATTGTTCCAACAAAACGCCATAATCCAAAAGCTGCGCAATCACGCGGTCAACATTGGCATCCGGCAGGTCAACCTTGTTGATGGCAACAATCAGGTTCACCCCCGCCGCTTTGGCATGGTCAATCGCTTCCTTCGTCTGCGGCTTCACACCTTCACTGGCGGCAACCACGATCACAGCGATATCCGTGATATTTGCGCCACGTGAGCGCATGGCGGTGAAAGCTTCATGTCCCGGGGTATCCAAAAATGTGATTTTGTTATTATTTATCTCAATCTGGTAGGCACCGATGTGTTGAGTGATGCCTCCGGATTCTCCGGCAACCAGGTTTGTGCTCCGGATATAATCCAGAATGGAGGTTTTTCCATGGTCCACGTGGCCCATAATGGTCACCACCGGAGGTCTGGGTTCTTCTTCAACCTCGTCATACTGCTCCAGTTCACGATCCAATATCTCCGCGCCATACTCTTCTTCAAAACTGAAATCAACATTGAATTCATCACAGATCATTTCCAGCGAATCCCGATCCAGCCTTTGGTTGATGGTTACAAGCTGACCCATGGCAAAGAATTTGGAAATAATCTCCGCCGCTGTCACGTTCAGGATTTTTGCCAATTCGTTCACAGAGGTATATTCGCTGATGATGGCTGGCCCATCGCTTTCTTCTCTCACATGCTGGGCTTCACGGTGATATTTCTTACGTTTCGAAGTTTTTTGCATCACCTTCTTGATGTTGCGGGAAATTTCGGCCTCATCCGCTTCATGCAGGGGCTCTTCTTTGCGCCTGGATCTTCTGGTGGTGCTGGCGACAGCCTTTTTATGTTTGCTCTTTTCGCCCAAATCATCATGTTTGGGTTTGGCTTTGCCAAATTTTTTGGCATCCGGAGTTTGCACCGGAATTTCCGGAGGTGGTGCCTGTTGCACTGTGACGCGCGGGGCATCCGGTTTCCTTCTGCCTCGGGCGGGCTTTCTTTCCTGAGTTTCATCTGCTGGTTTGGGTTTGGTGACCCTTTTTCCACGAGGTTGAACCGGTGTTGCCTGTGTGAAGGGAACGATAATCCTGTGCGTGGGAGCTTCCTTTTCGGGAGGAATATATTTTTCCGGCTGTTCTGGCTCAGGCGCTTCAACTTCCACCACTTCTTCAACCGCTTCTTCCAAAACCGGTTCTTCTACAGGTTCAGTTTTCGCAGCCTTTTTCTTTTCACGGGCAGGTTTGGCGGCTTTTTTCTCTTTGGGAGCCTCAGACTCAGCCTTGGCAACCTTCTTCTTCGGCTCGGGTTCCGCTGCGGTTTTTCCAGCTTTGGCAGCTTGGCGCATCTCATGAAGGCGCCGTCTGTCTTTCTCCGCCTTTTTCTCCGCGGCCATCTGTTCGTTATATTTTGTCCGGATCATATCCGCCACCTCGGGATCAACCAAGCTCATGTGGCTTTTCACGATCACGTTCATATCGGTCAGGTGTTTCCTGAGCGCCATCGTGCTGATTTTCAGCTCTTTGGCAAGTTCATGTACTCTAATTTGCACTTTGTTCCTCCACATTGGCGATGCTGGATTGATATTCCAACATCCGGGCGGCGAATTGCTTGTCTTTAACCCCGAAGATACCGGTTTGATGCACTCCCAAAGCAGTACTCAATGTTTCCTGGTTTCCCAGACGCATAAGCGGGGTTCGCGGCGCCTGTTCCTTGATTTCATATTCGATCCTGCGAACAGAGCGTTCCGCGCTGTCATTTGCGATCACAACCAGGCGAAGCCCGCGGGAATTTAGCTCCCGAATGCAGGCATCCGCTCCAGCCACGATTTTCCCGGCTTTGCGGGCGAATTGCATCAGGTTCACAATCTTCTTTTCAGCCAGCTCGCGTGTCATTGAGCCTCCTCCCGTGGGAAAATGGCAGTTATGTTGCGCAAGCCAAATTTTCGTTTCATCTGTGAACGCCGCCACTTGTCCAAACCACGCAGACAGTTTTCCTGAGGACACACATATTGCCGCCGCCGCTGCACCCGGCGCTGGGGATCGAAAACCAGGCCTTCGGACAGCAAAAAAAAGGCAAGCAGCTCCCGCAGATCTTTTTGTGATCTGCAAACCACGCAGGTTCGCTGTGGTCGGTGTCCGGCTTTGCTATGTCGGTTTGGCATCAGAAATATTTCGCTGCTTCCTTCAGCTTTTCAGCAGTTTTTTCGCCCACACCCTCCAGGTTGCACAGCTCTTCAATCGAGGCGGCAAAGATATCCTGCACCGATGTGTAGCCAGCGCTGCGCAAAACTTCGGCAATCTTGGGTGAAACCCCGTCCAGATCGGTCACGTGGCTAACTGTGCGGCGTTCCTTGGCCAGTTTTTCCTCGAATTCCTCAGGTGTGAAAATATCAATCTTCATCCCGGTCAATTTCGCTGCCAGCTTCACGTTTTTGCCACCCTTGCCGATGGCGACAACCTTGTCCTGCGCGTCAACAATCACGTTGGCGGCGCGGTTGCGTTCAATAATCACTTTCAGGGTGCTTTCCAGACCCAGGGCGCGTTCAATCATTTTGCCGGGATCCTCATCGTGGACAACGATATCTATCTGCTCTCCGCGCAATTCTTTGCGGATGCTTTCGATGCGTTGACCCTTGGGGCCAATGCAGGCGGCAACCGGGTCCAGCTTCGGATCCTCGGTCATGATTTCCAGCTTTGTGCGGATACCCGGTTCGCGCACAATTTTCAAAATCTTGATGCTGCCATCATACACTTCCGGGATTTCGGTCTCAAACAGTTTCTTCACAAATTCCGGATTTGTGCGGGAAAGGATGATGGTGATGCTGGATTGATGGGAGCGGATGTTTGTGACATAGGCACGGATATTGTCTCCGACGCGGTAGGCTTCGGTTTCCACCTGCTCTTCAGCCGGCAGCAGCGCTTCCGTATAGCTGATATCGATGCGATATCCACCCAGGTCGTCGATGGTTTTAATCTTTCCGCTCACAATCGTATTTTTTTGTTTGTTAAAGTCGTTTTGGATTTTTTCTTCTTCCAACGTGCGAATTTTATCGTGAATCGCCTTTTGCGCGGTTTTAATCAATTTGGGCTCAAATTCATTCATGGCCATGTTGCGGGGCCAGAATTCTTCCAATTGCACTTCCCGCCCATAAAGCTCTCTCGCCTCAGCCAGGGACATTTCTCCCAATTGGGTCTCAGTTTCCACCACGCGGCAGAGGAAATAGGCTTTGATGGTCCCGGTTTTCTCCTCCACATAAACCTGAAGGTCGCTTTCCGGCTCCAGCCTTTTGCTCAAGGTGGAGTGAATTGCTTCAATAATCATCTCTTGAATCGTTTCTTTGTCAAGCTGTTTGATGGCGGCAAGTTTGCCCACGGCATCCAAAATGTTTGCGTTCATTCTTCCCCCTTCGTTTTCTCCAGGAAAACAGTTTTGGCTTTGGAAATGGATTTCAACCCGATTTCCACCCTTGTGCCCCGGTCGTCCAAAATCACTGTATCTGGGTTCACTTCGGTCAATGTGCCCATGGCGGAACGCTTTTGCTCGCCATCAGTCCATTGCACCGCAACTTTTTCATTTATCGCACTCACCCAGTGGCTTTTGAGCTTCAAAGGACGCTCCAGCCCCGGGGAGGAAACTTCCAGGAAATAACGGTCTGGGATCAGGTCGAATTCCTCAAGCTCAGCCCCAAGGGCGCGGCTGAACAAGGCGCAATCATCCACCCCCACACCGCCAATTTTGGTGAGGTAAACAGTGATGATGCGTCCTTTGCCCGTCATTTTTTCTTCAATATCATAAAGCGCCAGGTTTTGTTCCTGACTAATCCTGCGGGCAATCTTTTCGATCTGGGCACGGAAAAACTCCATCGTACATTCCTTCATATCTTTAAATGTTTCACAATTCAAACCGCCGGCACGGGCTGAAACCCATGGTTCCAAACCAAAATCCGGCGGCAGAGGCACACACTCTTTTTGTGCCAAAAAAAATAGCTAACTCCCGTAGCTATTTGTTCTTAGCAAAGGCAATCCAATCGCTGGAAAAGCGGCCTTTGCACCGCTTCTAACTTTAGAGCACATTTTCTGAGCAGGGCATCTGCTGTCAAGCGGAAATTTAGCTTGGGATGGGCAGGCAGACCCCGTTTGGCAATTTTATCCCTCCGAATTGTTAATTATTGTGTAAATGGACGATAAAACTATTCCTCCGGCTCCAAGATGGATTGTATCACCCAAGCCGCTGCATGCATGCCCATGATGGCAGGCAGATAGCTGATGGAGCCGACAGTTCTGCGTTTTCTGCCGCGTTGCTGATCTGGTTCATCATCCGGCGGGTCAAAATCATTTTCGGGCAAAAAGGGTTTTTCGCTGGACCAAACGCAGGGAAAAGAGGCATCTATTCCTCTCTTGCCCAAGCTTTTACGAACCCGACGCGCCAGCGGGCAGTTATGTGTTTTGCGCAGCGGAGAAAGCTTGACCGAACCCGGATCCAGGCGATTTCCCGCGCCCATGACCGTCACGATGTTCAAACCCTGCTGCGCGGCATGTTCCAAAAGCCCAATCTTGGGTCCCAGGCTGTCGATGGCATCTATATAAAAATCGTTTTCCACCAACAGGTTGGGACGGTTCGTCTCGTCCAAAAAAACCTGATGGCAAAGCACTTTGGCACTGGGGTTTACCGCCAGAATCCTGTCGCGCGTAACCTCCACCTTTGGCAGTCCAATCGTATCCTGCAGCGCGATTATCTGCCGATTCAGATTGCTCTCCCCCACCTTGTCAAAATCAATCAAAGTGAAGTGCTGAATCCCGGCTCTCACCAATGCTTCAACCGCGTAGGAACCCACGCCGCCCAAGCCAATCACGCAAACCCTGGCTTCGCGCACACGCTTCAAAGCTGGCGCTCCCAGCAAAAGCTCCGTGCGGGAAAAAGCCGCTTCAGTCAAGGCAAACTCCGGTTAAAGCCTGGAAAGATTCATTTTGAACCCTGCCAAACTCGCTTTCGGAAATCCCGCCTAATTCCAAAGTCCGCTCCACC
>JAAYKA010000006.1 GCA_012522635.1 Candidatus Cloacimonadota bacterium | reverse complement strand
GCGGGAAACTCTAAAACTTGGCTATAAATAAAACCGTCGGCAGGGGGAGCGCCGACGGTTTTTGCGGACAGGGCTGTCCGTTGAGAGACCTAAGCAGGAAGCTGGGTAAAAAATTAATCCAAGGCTTTGAGGAAGGAGGGAAGGTCTGTGCGGGGGCTGAGATTCAGGGGTTCATCCTCGCTGGGTTGTTTTTCTTCCTCCCGGCTTGAAGGTTGGTTTATGTTCAAAACACGAAAAATATCTTCGATATCTTCCTCGGGTTGTCTGGCTTGTTTGTGTGGGTTGGATTGGCTGGGTTTCTTTGTTGTCGGGGGTTTTTCCTCGGGCATGAAAGGCTGGAAATCCACCACGTTGGGCGCAGCGCTTTGCAAGCCGGTGGCGATGATGGTGACGGAAACCTTGCCCATCATCTCGGGGTCGATGATGACGCCCATGATGGTGTTGGCGTTGGAGCCGGTTTCGTTCACAATCACGCCGGAGATGTCGTCAAATTCGTTCATTTTGAAATCTGGCCCGGCGATGGTGTTAATCAGGAGCGCTTTACAGCCGTGGAGGCTGATGTCTGAAAGCAGAGGGTTGCTGATGGCAGCTTTGGCCGCCATCACGGCACGGTTATCACCTTCAGCGCTGCCGGTTCCCATGAGCGCGTAGCCCATATTTTGCAGGGCTGTGTTCACGTCGGCAAAATCCACGTTAATCAATCCGCTGACGTTGATGATGTCAGAAACCGCTTTGGCAGCTTCGTAGAGCACGTTGTCCGCTTTGTGGAAGGCATCCAAAAGGCTCAATTCGCCGTAAATTTCGGTGAGTTTGGAATTTGGGATTACAATCAGGGAATCCACATGTTCCGCCATGTTTCTGATGCCGACGTCGGCGTTTGATTCGCGCTTTTTTCCTTCAAAAGGGAAGGGTGTGGTCACGATTCCCAGGGTGAGGATGCCCAGGTCTTTGGCAATCTTGGTGATGATGGGCGCGGCGCCAGTTCCGGTTCCGCCTCCCATTCCGGCTGCCACAAAAACCATGTCCGCGCCTTCGAGATGGCTTTTAATCTCATCGCGGGATTCTTCGGCAGCTTTGGCGCCAAGTTCTGGAATCGCGCCTGTGCCGAGACCGCGGGTGAGTTTGCGTCCCAGTTGGAGCTTCATTTTAGCCTTGCTTTTCACGAGGTCGCTCATGTCGGTGTTCGCGGCGATGAATTCCACGCCGGTTAGTTCGTTGGCAATCATGGTGTTCACGGCGTTTCCGCCGGCTCCGCCCACACCCACGATTTTGATTACGGTTCCAATTTGGTTTGGCTTTTCGTCAAATTCTATCATGTTTTCCCCCTTTACGCTTTGGTAAAGTCTTTTAGTATTGATTTAATTTTATCCAGGGCTTTGCCTGTTTTTATGCGCCCAAGCTTGAAAACCGGGGCTTTGAAATCTGGTTCGCGTTCTGATGCAATGCGCAATAATCCAACGCAGGTGGCGAAAGCGGGGTCTGCCAGCCTTTCTGTTTCACCGCCGATGTTTGACACATCCGGAGTCGCGATTTTCACGGGCAGGTTGAAGGCGTTGTTTACCACGCTGTCCATCATCTGCAGTTTGGCGCTGCCACCGGTGAGAACCACGCCCGCGGTCACAAGTTCAGGTGTGTAGTGGTTTTTGAGGCGGTCATAGCAAAGCGACAGCATTTCTTCCACCCTGTGCTGAACCACGTGGCTGACAAGATATTGGGTTCGAACCTGGCTTTCCCTGCCGCTGATGCCTTCCACGACAAGTTCCAATTCCGGGTCCACACTGCTGGCAAGCGCAACGCCATAGTGGGTTTTGATGTATTCCGCGTTTGTGTGGGTGGTTTTTAAGCCGATGGCGAGGTCGTCCGTGATGGCACTTCCCGCCATGGGAACCACCAAAACTTTTTCCAAAATGCCACGGTGGTGGAGGCTGATGTCGCAGGTTCCAGCGCCGATGTCGATGAGAATGGTTCCCAAGCGGCGTTCGTCATCACTGAGCGATGATTTGGAAACGGCGATGTGATTCAAAACAAAATTTTCGGAAGCCATCTCAAATCCAGCCAGCTCGATGCTTTTTGCCAGGTTGCGCAGTTGGGTGACGTCGCCAAAGATGGTGAGAACCTTGGTGATGAGGTGGAAGCCCGTCATGCGCAGGGGATTGCGGATATTGTTATGTCCATCAATCACATAGCCTTGAGGAATGCCGTGCAGGATGCGGGAACGTTCGAAGCCTTTTTGGATTTTCAAACCGTTGCGGGCGTCGGCAATCACCTGGTCGAGGTCTTCCTGGGTGATTTCGCCGGGTTCGTCCGGGCTGGTGGTGGGAATGGAGATGCGTCCGTCGCCAACGAGGCTGCGGATGTGGTCTCCGGTCACGTTTGCGTAGATATTATCAGGCTTCGTACCCGCCACGGTTTGGGCTTCTTTGAGCGCTTTTTGGATGGAATCAGCGGTGGCTTGGATGTCTCTCACGATGCCTTTTTCCAGCCCTTCAGAGGGCATTTCAGCGATGCCGAGAATCTCCAATTGGTTCTGGGCTTTCAGCCGCGCCAAAACGCAGCGAACGTTGGCGGAACCGATATCCAGGGCGGTGACCAAGCCTTGTTTCACCTTAATTCACCTTTTTCACCAAAACCTGGTTATCCAGGCGGAGGTCCAGGATTGCGGAGGGTGCGATGTTGCCGTTATCACGCACAAATTCATAGCGGGAAAGCTGTTTTGCCAGGTTTTTTTCACCGGGGATGATGCGCTCTCCGCCGCGGATGTCAACGATGTAAACAACGTTGTCCAAAGTGTAGTATTCCGAGACGTTTTGGGCGAAATCGGGCGCTTCCTTCAAAATGCGGCTGTGGGTTGCCAGGATGCGGTTCAAGGAGGCGTTTTTGATTTTCTCACCGCTCTTAAATTCGGAATTTGAAAGCAGGAGCCCCACCAGGGGAAGGTTTTCGGTGTAAACGCTGCCAAAACGTTCCAAAACCACGCCTTCAGCATCGATGGGGAAGAGCTCGCCCTCGAGGCTTTTCACGTAGAGGCTGGCTTTGCGCTCCGTGACCTGAACGAGCAGGGTGTTAAACAGCTTGCGACGCACGCGGGCTTCTTTGACCCGTGCAAACGCCGTAACACGTTGGCTGACTTGTTTTTTATCCACTTTGAGAAGGTTTTGACCCAGATAAGGCTTCAATTCAGCACGCAGAAGGCTGTCCGCCACGGCGGAATTTCCGCTGATTTCAATCTGGCGAACATCCAGCATATCCATGCGTGAAAGCACCTCAAACCCAGTGAAACCCAAAGCCGCGATGCCAATCAGGATAATGATGAAAAAAAGGAAGTAACGGCTGTTTCCCCTTCTTTTGCGGGCTTTGGTTTTGGTTTGTAATTTACTGTGTTTCATAGTGCTTAGGTGCTTTTATCCAATCTTATGGTTTCCTTCTTCAAGTCTCTAAGTGTTTAACATTTTTGGATTTAGTGTTTTTGTCAACATCTTTTTTCAGTTGGGCCAGGATTTCTTCCCCATATTGCCAGATATTGCCCGCGCCCATGGTGACGAGGATATCGCCAGGTTCAAGCAGGGACAAGGTTTGAGGAACAATCTGGGCGTTGTCTTCCAACAGCAAAATATTATGGTGTCCGCTTTGGATGGCGGCATCGGCAATCATTTTTGAAGAAACTCCGGGAATAGGCGCCTCACGAGCAGGATAGACGGGTGCCAGGATGAGCTGGTCACAGGCAAAGAAGGAACTGCCAAACAGGGGATAAAAATCCCGGGTGCGCGAATACAGGTGCGGCTGGAAAAGCGCCACAATCCTGCGTTTGGTGCTGTCTTTGAAGCCTTCCAGGGTGGCTTGAATTTCGGTGGGGTGATGGGCATAATCATCGTAAACCGTGATTCCGCCGGCTTCGCCTTTGAGTTCAAAGCGTCTGTAAACCCCGCTGTAATCTCTCAGGCCTTCCTTGATGTGTTTGAAGGGAATGTCCAGTTCCAAGGCGATTCCCACCGCCAAAAGCGAATTCAGGATGTTGTGACGCCCGCTCACGTTCATGCGGATGCTGCCGAGGCGATATTTTTTGTAGATGAGTTCATATTCTGCTACAAAGTCTTTCATGGAAATGTTTTGCGCTTGGATGTCCGCCTGGCGTGAAAAGCCGTAGGTCACGATTTTTTTGTTGATTCTGGGCAGAACCGCCTGGACACCGGGGTCGTCCAAACAGGCAATCACACTGCCGAAAAACGGGACTTTGTTTGCGTATTCGATGAAGGCGCCCTTGATGTCGTCAAGGTTTTGATAGCAATCGAGGTGGTCGCTGTCGATGTTCGTAATGCCTGCAATGCAGGGTGAGAGCGAGAGGAATGAATGGTCGTATTCATCAGCTTCCACAACGATGTATTGGCCGGAACCCATCACGTTGTTCGAGCCAAAGTTTTTCACCTTTCCGCCCACGATGACGGTTGGGTCCAGCCCCGCGGCTTGCAAAACCAACCCGGTCATGGAAGTGGCGGTGGTTTTTCCGTGGGTGCCTGAAATGCCGATGGAGAAGCTCATGCGGGTGATTTCAGCCAACATTTCCGCGCGACGTATCACCGGGATTTTCAAGGCTTTGGCAGCTTGAACTTCGGGATTGTCGTCTTTCACGGCGGAGGATTTTACAACGGCATCCACGTCTTTGATAAAGCTGGGGTCGTGCCCTTCCTCAATCTTGATGCCGAGGCTTTCCAGGTGTTCGGTCACCTCTGTTTTTTTGAGGTCGGAACCGCTGATTTCCAAGCCTTGATTGCGCAAAAACTCGGCGATGCCGCTCATTCCGATGCCGCCGATTCCGATGAAATGAAGTTTTTTAGTTTTTCCCAGCATGGGTTTTCTCCTTGTTCAAATCCGCGATAATCGCGTCCGCGATGTCCTGTGCCGCTGTGTTTGGCGGCAGTTTGCTCAGGTTTTCCAGATATGTGTGGCGTTCCCTGTAAACCCGCTCCACCGCTTTGCTCAGGATTTGGGCATTGAGGTCTTTTTGGGGCAAAAGCAGCGCCACACCACGTGCCTGCTGGTCCAGGGCGTTGTGATGCTGATGGTTTTCAGCCGCGCTGGGCAAAGGTATCAAAATGGCTGGAAGCTGGTTTTGGGTCAATTCGGCAATCGTTAAGGCGCCCGCGCGGGTGATGGCAACCTGCGCCAGGCGATAGAAATCCTTCAGCTTGGGCGAAAAAGCGAAAATATGGACACCTTTGGCATCCTGGAATCGTTTTGAATATTCGTCAAATCCGGTTTTTCCGGTTTGCCAGATTAATTGCCAGCCATCCTGCTGAAGGTGGGGGAGAGCCGCAGCCACACTGGCGTTGATGGCTTGGGAACCCTGGCTTCCTCCGGTGATTAAAAGAATCTTTTTCTGGGGGTCGAAGCCCAGCTCTTCCGCCGTTGCGGCCTGTGATTTTTCCTCCTGGATGGGCAGAGGAATGCCAATCTGTTTCGCCTTTCCCGGAGGCAAGTGTTTGGCAGCGCTGGCAAAGCCGGTGAAAATGATTCTGGTTTTTTTTGCCAGATGGCGGGTGGTGATGCCAGGCAGGCTGTTACTTTCATGGAAATAAAGCGGGATTTTCAGCATGACCGCAGCCAAACCCACCGGACCGGAGACGAATCCGCCGGTGCAAAACACCGCTTTGGGTTTCTGGGAACGCATCAAACGCAGGCAGGAAAGGGTGGACGAAACCAGCATAAAAGGTAAGAGCAGATTGCTGAGCTTGAAGCCGCGATGCAGTTTTTGAACCCTGATGAGGCGGATTTCGAAGCCTTCCCTGGGCACCAGGTTTTCTTCCATCCCGCCTTTATTGCCGATGAAAATGATTTCATGACCCTGCTGACGCAGGCGCTGCGCGATGGCGATGGCAGGATAGATGTGGCCTCCGGTTCCTCCGGCGCCAAAGATGAATCTCACACCTGCCTCCGTTTCGCGCTGATATTCAAAATCAAGCCGATGGAGATGGAATCCACCAAAAGCGCTGTGCCGCCATAACTTACGAAAGGCAAAGTGTTTCCGGTGGCGGGAATGATGGACATACTGACTCCGGTGTTTATCAGGGCGTTGAAAAAGATATTCATCCCCAAGCCGGCGCAGAGGTATTTATGATAATTATTTTCCTGTTTCTCCGCCAGTTTCAGGATGCGGAAAAAGAGCCAAGCGTGCATCAAAAGCACCGCCGCGGCTCCCAAAAAGCCAAATTCCTCGCCGATGATGGTGTAAACATAGTCTGTGCGCGCTTCGGGCAGGAAATAGTGTTTGGCGCGTCCACGGGATATACCTGTGCCGACAAGATGACCGCTGGTGAGCGCGGTGAGGCTTTCCCGAACCTGATATTCCTCCGGCGTGTTGGCAGGTTCAGGACGCTTGGGAACCAGCAGGGAATAGACTTTGAAGGTTCGAATGCGGTCGGAACGGAAAGAATCGCCCATGGAGATAATCATCACTCCACCCAACAATCCCACCAACACCACGCTCATCACAAAACGCTTGCGCAGCCCGGCATAGAACAGCATTCCCAGCAACGTCATGCCGCTGATGATGAGGGTGCTGAGATGGCGCTCCAAAAGGATGAAAATATAGATGATACCTGTGTAGGCGATGAGCGGGATGAATTCCAGAACCAGGTTTTTCACGTTGGTCAAACCGAGCTTATCCTGTTTCAAATCCAAATATCCGGCGAAAAACATAACCAACACCAAACGCGCGAAGGTGCTGGGTTGAGCCAAAAAGGGTCCCAGTTTCAGCCAACGCTTGGCGCCATTGACCTCCACCCCGAAAAGCAACACCGCCAAAAGCAATCCGATAATCAAGAAAATCAGCCAGCGGTTCAAGGGTCGGGCCTTATCCACATTGAAAAAATACATGGTCACGATGGCTGCCATAATCGAGGCACCCAGTGAGATTGAATGCCGGTAAAACTTTGCCATGGAACTTTGGATGGAAGTGATGTCCAGCATCACAATCAGGCCCACCAGACACAGGAGCAGATAGCAGATTAAGATGCCGTTGTCGATGGAAACAATGACGGAGGAACTTCTATTCTTTTTCATATTTACTCCTGATGGCGTTCACGATTTGGCGGAAAACCTCGCCGCGCTGTTCGTAATTCTCAAAGCGGTCAAAGCTGGCGCAGGCGGGTGAAAGCACGACAATATCCCCGGACGCGGAATCCCTGAACGCGGCATAGACCGCGGCTTCAAAATCAGCCAACACTTCCAGGTCAAGCTTGCCAGCCCAGGCCTCCTTCATTTTTTCGCTGCTGTCGCCCGTGAGATAGAGTTTTTGGGCGCGCTGTTTCAAAAGCGGGGTTAAAACGGCGTAATCCTCACCTTTATCCGAGCCGCCCATAATCACGCGGATGGGTCTGTCAAAGGAATTGAGGGCGCTTCGGACCGAATCCGTGTTCGTGGCTTTGGAATCGTTGTAAAATGAGATGCCATTTACCTTTGCCACAAATTCCAGCCTGTGGCTCAGGGAATGAAAACTTTTCGCCGCTTCCATTGCCTCTTCGAGATTTTCGATAAAGGGATTCAACGCCAAAAGCGCAGCCATGGTGTTCGCGTGGTTATGAGGCCCACGAATGCCAAGCTCCGAAACCGCCAGGCTGTGTGTGCCCAGGTGGATGCTTCCATCTTCCAGCCAAGCCTCACATTGCGGTGGTTTTTGATGCAGGGAATAGCGCAGAAGACGCGCTTCAACCAAAGCCAAATTGTCCACTATGGGCGGGGAATCAATGCAAACCACGGCGCTGTCTTCCCGGCTTTGGTTTTCAAAGATGCGGAATTTTGAGGCGGTGTAATCCTCAAAGGAAGCGTAGCGGTTCAGGTGGTCTGGGGTAACGTTCAGCAGGGCAGCCACATCCGGCTTGAAGCTGTGGATAAGGTCCAGCTGAAAACTGCTGATTTCCAAAACGATGAAGTCCAAGCCCGGTTTTTCGACGGGCCAAGAGCAGAAGGCGGAGCCGATGTTGCCAGCCAGGATGCTGTTGTAGCCCAGTTTTTTCAGGATGTGGTGAATGAGCGAGACGGTGGTGCTTTTGCCGTTGGAACCGGTTACGGCGATGATTTTGCTGTCCGCAGCTTTCAGGCGGTAACCCAGCTCCACTTCGCTGATTAGCTCAATTCCACGCGTGCGGGCTTTTTTCAACAGGGGTAAATCCAGCGGAATACCGGGGCTCACCACCCAGGTTTGATATTCAAAAAGCCGGTCGCTGTGTCCACCAAATTCACATTCAAAATCCCTCTGCAATTCAGCCGCACCGCTGATTTTTTCCTGTAGTTGAGCATCGCTCAGAAAGGGGTTTCCACCCAAGTCCCGAATTTTGTAGGCGGCGGCGATGCCACTGCGAGCCAAGCCCAAAACCGCGTAACTTCTCTTTGCGTCAAACACTTGCGTTCACCTCAGCGCAGCTTTATGGTGCTGAGTCCAACCGCCAACAGCAGGATGGCGATAATCCAAAAACGAATCACAATCTTTGATTCGTGCATCCCCTTTTTCTCGTAATGATGATGGAGGGGCGCACACAGAAAAACTCTGCGACCTTCGCCATATTTCTTGCGCGTGTATTTGAACCAGCTTTGCTGAATCATCACGGAAAAGGTCTCGGCGATAAAAAGAAAGCCGATGATGACGAAAAAGACCTGTTCCTTCAAAAGGATGGAAATCACTGCCAGAATGCCACCCAGAGTGAGGGAGCCGGTGTCGCCCATGAAAACTTCCGCCGGATAGGAATTGAACCACAAAAAACCGATTAAAGTTCCCATCAGGCCAGCGATGAAAACTGTGAGTTCCCCCGCCGTTGGAATGAAGCCAAGTTGTAGATATTCAGCGGAATTGTAGTTACCTTTCAGATAGCTCATCACTCCCAGACCGAGGGCGGAAAAAATCATGATGCCGGAGGAAAGTCCGTCCAGACCGTCGGTTAGGTTCACGGAATTCGAAATCCCCGTGATATATAACACCATCAAGGGGATGAAAACCCAGCCCAGGGGGATGATTAAACCCTTGAAAAACGGTATCTGGAGGGCGGTTACGTCTTCCGTGGCTCCGCTGAAATAGATGGCGAGGGTCAAAAACAAGCCCACGCTAATCTGTCCCCAGAGCTTGTATTTGGGCACCAAACCCTTTGCTGCCTTGAGGAAGTTCTTCAAATAATCATCCAAAAAGCCAAAAACCCCGAGCCACAGGGTGGTGAGATACATCATCAGGATAGAAGGATTGCTGAGGTCGTTCCAAAGCAGTGAGGCAACCATCAAACCAAAAATGATGATTAAACCGCCCATGGTGGGGGTTCCAGCCTTGCTGCGATGCCGTTCGGGAGCGTCTTCATCGATGGTTTCCACCGCGGATTTGCGCTTTAAAAGCCTGATGAAACCGGGTCCCAAGAAAAGGGTGAAAAGCAGGGCGGTGATGAAAGCGCCGATGGAGCGGAAACTTATGTAGCGCATCACGTTAAATATGATACTATAACGTGACAGTGGATATAAGAGATGGTAAAGCATTATTTATCACTCCGAAGCCGGGGTAAGAGTTTTTCCAGATGGATGGAATTTGAGGCTTTCACCAAAACCACCGCGCCAGGCTGGATATCATCTAAAACCCCGCTGGACAACAGCTCTTCCGAACTGGCAAAGTGTCGGTTTTGCAAACAGGAATCCTGGCTGTGAAAACGCATGGAGAGATTTCCCACTGTAAAGAGTCGGTCATAGCCTTTTTCACCCAAAATTGCTCCAATCATATCGTGATAACTCTCGGCGGAATCGCCCAATTCCAGCATGTCTCCCAAAATGGCGATGTGTTCGCGCCTGGGCTCCAGCGTGTGCCAATATTCGATGGCGGCTTGCATGGAAACAGGATTGGCGTTGTAACAATCAATCAAAAGCAGGCGATGGGGGAGTTCTTCACGCTGCAGGCGGTTTTCCAGGGTGATGGGAACCGTAACTGCCTGCCGGATGGCGTCTAAGGGTATATCTCTCAACATCCCCAACGCGATGGCAAAAGCCGCGTTTTTCGCAATCCAGGGCGCCGAATAGGGGATTGTGAAAAGCTCTTTGTTCAGCCGGAAATCACAGCTTTGGTCAGCGCAATTCACTTCGCTGAGACAAAACTTTGCCGCTTCGGAAAATCCGACGGACATACCCAGCTCATCATAACCGGCAAAACGTTGGTCGTCCGCGTCGTAGAGCCTGATTTGCAAAGGTCGGTCGAACAAAGCCGATTTTTCCTTGAAAACGCCCATTTCATCAATCAGGAATTCCAGATGCGAAGGCCCGATATTCAGGATAATACCTGCATCTGGAGCGCAAACTTCCGCCAGTTGCGCAATCTCGCCAAAAGCGTTTGTACCCAGCTCAAAAACCGCGTGTTCATGTTGCGGACGGATGCGGGCGATGGTTTGGCAAAGCCCGATGATGTTGTTCGAGTTGGCAAGGGTTTTCAGGCAGGGTCCGGCAGCGCCCAAAACTTGAGCCAACAGCTCTTTGGTGCTGGTTTTTCCCGTACTTCCAGTGATGGCAACCCGATATGCCCCAAACATTTGCAGATATTTGCGGTGCAGGGACGCCATCGCTTCCACGGGTCTTTCCACCCGCAGATAGTGTTTCCAGCCGTTGGAGCCGATGTTACCGATGCCAAAGTTCGAGCCATCCCGTAAAACCTCTCCCAGATAGGCGTTACCGTCAAAATTCAACCCACTCAGCGCGAAAAAGATAGAGCCGGGCTCGATGGCGCGGCTGTCCGTTGAAACCCTTGTCCAAGCCTCTGGAGGCTCATAACCTTGTGTGTCCTGCGTTTCAGCCTCACAGATTAATTCCAACATCAGGCGTTCCACCGGCATAGCCAGTTCATGCTCCGCACAACGTCCCAAATCCTCGGATTCGAGCCAGCCTGTCGCCACTTCCGCGTCGTCAAAATGATGCCTTACACCTTCAATTTCCTGATAGTTTTCATGCCCCTTGCCACAGAGCAGAACAATTTCTCCAGGTTGAGCCAAACCCAAGATTGCCCCGATAGCCAAATTTCTGTCCCGGATAATCCACCAGGGCAGCCAAAAGTCACTGCCTGCCACAATCTCACGGACTATGGTATTGGGATTTTCACCTCTGGGATTGTCGTCCGTAACAATCACCGCGTCCGCGTGATTCAGCGCCGCTTTCAACATCAGAGGCCGCTTGCCACGGTCACGTTCTCCACCTGCGCCCAAAAGGCAGAGCAGACGCTTCGGTTTCATCTGTCTGGCGGCGCTCAAAACGTTTTCCAGCGCGTCGGGCGTGTGCGCGTAATCCACAAACACACCGATACCGCGTCGGTTTGGAACCTGTTCAAAACGCCCCTGGACGGCTTTCACACAGTTCAAACCCTGTTCGATTTGCCTGTTTTCGAAGCCCATCAAATTCAAGGCTGCGGCGCTGAGGGCAAGGTTTGAAACGTTGAAACCACCCGCCAGAGCGGAACGGATGTTGATGACGCCTTCCTGACATTGCAGGCTGAAACGGCTCTGGTCCCAGGCGGCGGTTTTGGCAAGGTCTTCACGAATCACATAATCTGCGTTTTCGTGTCCCAGGCTGAAAACGTAGGCGCCCCGCTTTTTCAAATCCGCGCAGGCTTTGGCGCCAAAATCATCATCAATATTGAATAAACCAACGGCTTTACCATCCAGCGTGGCGTCGAAAAGTTGCAGCTTTGCCTGACCATAGCTTTCCATATTCTCATGAAAATCAAGGTGTTCGTGGCTCAGATTTGTGAACAGGCAAAAGTCAAATTCCAGCCCGTAAACCCTGTCCAAAGCCAGAGCGTGGGAAGAAACTTCCATAAACACATATTTCAAACCCCGTTGCGCCATCCTCGCGAAAATGCCGTTCAGCTCCAAAATATCCGGGGTCGTGTGCCTCGTTTCAAAATGTTCATCGTTAATCCAATAACCCAGAGTGCCAATCCAACCCGCGGAAAAACCAATCTCATGTATCGCTTTAAATAATAACATGGAAGTTGTTGTCTTTCCGTTTGTTCCGGTGACACCAATTAGCCTGAAAGCGGAGCTTGGATTCTTGAATTGCAGCTTTGCCAAAAGCGCGGTGGCTTTACGGGAATCGCTTACTCGGATGGCTGGTTTATCGTCTCCAAATTCGTTCTCACAAACCACCAGAGCGACGCCTTTTACCCGCGCGTCGCCGATAAAGCTGTGTCCATCGGAAACCTGACCGCGGATGCAAACAAAGATATCCCCTGGTTCCAGCTTCCGGTTATCCACGCGAACCTCGCCGCCAATTTCGTCAATCCCTTGCAGGGCTTGGCTTTCCACCAACAGTCCGTGCTGGGTGAAAATCTCCAGGATTGCGGCTATCCTCACAGCGTGGCCTCCAAAATACAAACCGTGTTTTTGGTGACCTTGGAGCCGGGTTGGATGGATTGACGTCTCACGGTTCCGGAGCCACTGAATCTCAGCGCGATATTCTCCTTCGCCGCCATCTGCAAGGCTTTGCGCAGGGTCATTCCGGTGAGATTCGGCATCACGCCCTGCACCACCGTTTCAGCTTTCACGCCTTCCTTGGCGCCAATTTTAATCGTGATGGGATGAGCCGGGTCGATGGATACGCCTGCTTTTGGGAATTGGTCAATCACCACCGAAGCGGAATCCGCGCCTTCGATGCTATAGAAAAACCCGAGCCGATTCAGGATGCTTTCCGCCTGGCTCACGTGTTCGCCCATCAGATTGGGCATCCTTTTGGAGCTTTCCAAGAGCCGTTGGTCGAACGCCAAAATGTTGCTGCTGGGCATAAAAAGTATATTTTCCACAATCTTTTTAAAGGTCGGTGCGGCGCTGGTGCTGCCGTAGTGGTAGCCGGGAGCGGGTTCATCGTAAAACACAACCATCACCATTTTGGGCGCTTCCACGGGGAACATGCCCACGAACACGGAATTGTATTTCCCTCCGGCATAGCCTCTTCCGCCTTCGGCCGCTTTTTGAGCCGTCCCGGTTTTTCCGCCGATGGTGATATAATCCATTTTTATGTGGCGGCCTGTGCCGTAGTCCACCACCGCCTGCATGTAGTGACGAACCGTATCCGCCGCCGCCTGTCTGAAAACCTGGCGCAAAACCTGGGGCTCATATTTTTGTACGATATTGTTTTTGCTATCCGTAACCGATTCCAGCAGCATGGGTTGAACCATCTTTCCGCCGTTCGCAATTGCGCAAAAAGCCGTACAATGTTGCAGCGCCGTAACTGAAATCGCCTGTCCGAAGGAGACGGAATGAAGCGTGTAGCCATCCCAGTTTTCCAGTTTGGCGAACATTCCGCTGCTTTCCCCGCTCAGGTTCAAACCGGTTTTCTGCCCATAGCCCAGCGAAATAAATTTTTCATAAAGTGTTTTGGAGCCAATGCGGTCACCAATCAGCGCGATGCCCACGTTGCTGGATTTGCTGATGATATCAATCGGGCGTATCATGCCGTAACTGTGTGTGTCGGAAATGGTTCGCCCGCGTAAGGTGATGGAGCCAGTGGGGAAAAGTTCATTGGGTCCCACCAATTTTTTATCCAGCGCCACCAACATGGTGAGCGGCTTCATGGTCGAGCCAGGCTCAAACATAAAGCTGACCGGGATGTTGGACTTCACGCGTACCAAGCCCGGGTCGATGTATCTATCTTCCGCCGAAACCCCAGCCATGGCAAGAATTCGCCCCGTATGGGGGTCCATGATGATGGCTCCGCCGTTTTTGGCGCCATATTTTTCCAAACCTTCGTAAAGAGCTTCCTCCACAACTTCTTGAATGCTGGAATCAATGGTCAGATGCAGGTTATAGCCTTCCTGGGCAATCTTTTCGTGGAGGTTGGGATAGGGCATGCGGCGATGTTTGGCGTCGTAAACCACCTCCCGCCAGCCGTAATCCCCAGCCAAAAGGTCATCGTAGGTGGATTCAATACCGCAAATACCGCTCAGTTTATACAGCGAACGGTTTCCGGTCTCTTCATCATAACCGTCGGAAACAGCGCTCACCGAGCCTAACAACCTGGCGCCCAGGATGTTGCGGGAATAGATGCGCCTCATGGATGAAAAACTGTGGTTCAGGCCGGGAAGCTTCTCCGTTTCAAAGGCTTTCAATATTTTTTCCAATTCCATCTCGCGAATCTTGTTTGTTATCTGGATGGAATTGAGATTATCGTTCATCGTCAGCCTTCTCATAATGTCTTCGTTTTTCACCTGGCTGTTATCGCTTATCGCCTTACTTATCATGGAATAAGCATTATTAAGTTCAAGCTCTTTCTCATCTGCCCACATCTTAACCGCTTTGCGGTCGATATCTAACTGATAAAAACTGATGGAACTGACCAAAAGATTTCCGCTGGCGTCATAGATGGAGCCGCGGGTGGGGATGATTATTTCCTTGTGGGGAGTATAGCGAGTTTTTCGCTGTTGGCCCAGCTTGAAGGGGTCAAAAACCTGCAGAGTAAAGAGATAGCCCACCCAGAGCAGCGTCACCAGCCCCAGGATGATTTTCAGTAGTTGATAACGGGACCGCATGGATCAGTCCCGCAGGATTTGGACTTCCTTGGCCTGCGCTTTGGTGGCCAGCAGGTCGATGATGCAATAGCTTTCCCGGTTTTCTTTATCCGCGGGTTCATGCACATAAATCATCTGACCCATATTCATCTGTGAAGGAAGCCCCTGTTCGCCCAAAAACGCCGATTCGCCGAACAGACTTCCGCTTCGGAGGTCGTCGCGTTCCACCTTCAGTTCGATGTTGATGTTTTTTTCTGCCGCCAGTTTGGTTTCCAGGCGAGCCAACTGTTGCGTGCCTCGCACGATTTTGTTCGCGTTCCAAAAATTCAGAAAACCTGCTGCCGCAATCAGCAGGATTAAGCTCAAAAATCTCGTTCTCATTTCTCCCCCAGGATTTTTTCCGCCACTCGCAGCTTGGCGCTGCGGGAACGTATGTTGTTCAAAATTTCTTCTTCTCCCGCTTCCAGCGGTTTTTTGCATATCAAAATGACTTGTTTGCGCTTTCCACACACGCAATCCATCGCTTCCGGCGGACAAACACAGCCGTCGCGTGCTTCACGAAACACGTTTTTAACGATTCTATCTTCCAAGGAATGGTAGCTCAAAACAGCGATTCTGCCTCCGGGTGAAAGCAGGTTGATGGCGTCCCGCAAAGCCGGTTCCAAAACCTCCAGTTCGCGGTTCACATATATCCTCAGCGCCTGAAAAATCCGCGCCTTGCTTTTCAGCGATTCCCGGCTGCCTTTGCCCACCACGCTTTCGATGGTTTTAACCAGGTCGGATGTGCTTTGCAGGGGCTTGTTCACACGCTGGGAAACGATTTTGGCGGCTATCCTGCCGGCGTTCAGCTCTTCTCCATATTCCTTGAAAATTCGGCTCAATTCCGCTTTGCCAAGCTCGTTAACCGCGTCTTTGGCGCAATAATTCAGGCTGGAGTCCATGCGCATATCCAGGGGCGCGTCTCCGTCGAAGCTGAATCCACGCTCTGAAGTGTCCAATTGATGTGAACTTACGCCCAAATCAAAAATCACGCCATCGATGTTCTTAACCCGGCGCAAAGCCAGTTCTGTACGCATTCTCGAAAAATTCGCCCGGATAAATTCCACCCTATCTGCAAAGCCAGCCAGCTTTTCCCGCGCTTGAGCCAGGGCGTTTTCATCCTGGTCAAAACCGTAAACCCGGATGTTCGGGTTTTTCGTCAACAGCCCCAAGCTATGTCCGCCTCCGCCCAAAGTGGCATCCACATACACCCCGCCATCCCGCGGTTGCAGGAATTCGACACATTCGTCAAGCATCACGGGGACGTGGAATTGGCTCATTTTCTGCCTTTATGCCAGTGTTTGCGTTCAAAGCGAGCGCGGATTTGCTGTTCATATTCTTCCAGTTCGTTATAGAACCGGTCGGGGTTCCAAAGCGTGATGAGATGATGGTCGCCTTTCACCACACAGCGGTCGGTGATACCGGCTTTGGCGAGCTCACGTTCCGGCAGCCGCACGCGTCCAGGGCCTTCCAATTCCGCTTCGGCAACGGCGCAGCCAATCAACATGGAACGGAACTCTTGGTCTTCCTCGCTACCTTCAGCCAGTTCTTCCAGGGTGGCATACCAATTATCCAGCGGATAAAGCGCGATGGAATTTCCCGGCCCGGCGGTGATGACCACCGTGCGTTCGGATTCTTCGCTGAATCTGCGCTTTAACTGGGCGGGAATTACCACTCTCTGGTTGTGCACCGCGTTTTCTGAATAGCCGTTAAATGGTCCGGACATCTTTCATTGCTTCCTTTCTTGCTTTTGGCTCTAACATCTGCTTTGGTATGTAGTTGGAATCACTTTCTGTCATCTTGCGTCTGACATATTATGACCTTTCGTGACATCCTGTGACGCTTTTATGACATACCGCCTTTCTTGTCAAGTAGAAAATGCATGTTTTTGAATATTTTGCGGGATTTTTTTCAACAAAGCGCGGAATTACGGGGAGAAAGTCACGCCGATTACGCGGATTACGCAGATTTATATCGGCTGACACCAAGTTTGGCAAAAGATGACACATGGTTTGGCAATACGCCAAAAAGTCTCTCAGATTGATGTCAAAAGTTTGGCAATACCCCTACCCGGTGCCCACTTTGCCAAACCTATGACACTCCGCCGCCCTCCCACCCGAGCGTGTTTTCCTGCTTCAGAGTATAGTATTTTTGACTCGCAAAGGCGATTATCGCGGCATCCTGGTAGAGCGCATTGTTATCATGAAACGGCGTCACTTTCAGCAGGATCACATCCACCCACGGATAGAACTTATTGGTTCCGGTGATCGGTCCCATACCCAACGGCCACAGCCTGATCACCGTCCTTTCCGCACCCTTCAATACGCCCAGCGTCGCCACCGACAGCCCATACAGCGTCATCTCGCCGCGGAAGCGCTTGCCTTTATAGATCACGTCTGCGTCGCCGTTGATTACGCTCTCGACCTCTTCCATATCCGGAGAATCGATCTCATAGTCCGTCACAGCGTTCACCAGCTCATAGTTTGTATTACTAATCCGCAACCACGGATCCCTTATCTCAGGAACAATAATCACAGCCACCTCTCAAAGCGTTGACGTCGCCTGGGGATGTCGAACCGGCTCAATGGCCACTTCATGTCCAATCCACCAAACGCCGTCTCATATTCGTTTTTCTGCGCCCTCTCTCCCCAAAAGTCAGCCATCGCGGGAACCCACTGCATAAACTCCGCCTTCGGTTCCGCGGCGTTGGTCTCAATCATCGTGATATAGCTCCGATACTCAAAGGTCGGCGTCGTGTTCAGATTGATGCGGTAGAGCCGAAAATTCATCGGGAAGGTCACATACAGTTGACCCGGCTCCGTCGCCTGGGGATTCTCCCACTCATCATAGCTCTCCACAATCTCTATCTCCGGATCATCCACGCCATACTCATATTCCACAAGCCGATTCAGGTCGTCATAATAACCAAATATCCAATCCGCACTAAACGGCAGCAGCTCACAATCCGGATCCAAGCCCGCCCTGCTCATACATATCTTTTGATACAGCGGCAGGAATTGATCCGTCCGAGCCAGCGTCGCGGTATCTGTCGGAGCCGCAGCCATCTCCAGCGTGTTGAGCCGGTAGTTGCTGCGGAAAATGTCGATGGTGCAATGCAGCGCGCTACACAAAAACTTCAAATAATCCAGACACGACGTAACGCTGTTCTGCACGTCGAAAGAAGGGTCATCCCATTCCACATTACTGCGCTCGCCACAGCGCCAGACAGCCTGGATATTCACAGCCAGCTCTCTATACTTCAACACCGTCGCGCCATCGGTATAGAAGGAATCCTTGTTGTTCAGCGTGTGAATGTCCACGTCCAAAACGCTCTCCACGCCACCCACGTGATAGATTGCCATCGCGATCCACAGCCCCACCTGGCAATACTGCCGCCGATAAGCGATATTCCCCTGCGCTATAACGCTTTGGTTATTCCAATACTCATAAACCCCAGCACTCAAACCAGCCGGCATGTTGTCATTCCAATCCCCTTCCAACCACTTCGTCACCGGAATGTCAGCCAGCTTCGCCAGCACATGCGGGCACCTCAGGCTGAACCGCCGCGTGGCATAGTCATAGTTGATTTCCTCCACGTAGAACGCCACCCGCTTCGATGCGTCCTTCTCATCCACCACCGTCACCCGGTCACCCACATTCCATCCGGTTTTGTGGGTCGTGAGCGTCACCTCCGGAAGCTCAAAAGAAAAGTCCGGGTTGATCCCGTAACGAATCTCGGTCATGCCGATGAT
>JAAYKA010000005.1 GCA_012522635.1 Candidatus Cloacimonadota bacterium | reverse complement strand
TGCCCGCCGCTCAGACAGAATGGATTCAATGGCTCAAAACACGTTTTCCTGGGGCGGATGATTCGCTTGACCTTGCCGCGTTCAACCGTTTTTATGGCAGTTCCCACAGTTCGGAGGAAGACCTTTTCCCCAGTCCACATCAACCTCGTTCGGAGCCGCAAGCTTCTCTGTGGAAAGAGTTTGTGACCACTCAGGCCGATGGCAGACATTTTCGTTTTAGCCTCGGTAAGGAACTGAATTCAGCTTGGTTGGCTTTTTTAAAATCCAAGTTCGGTAAATCAGACAAGCTGAACCGGGAATGGGGTCTCATCCCCCAGGATTTTGAGAGCGTTCCGCTGCCCTTGCACCAAGTGGAATACCACATTTTTAAAGAGCATAAAGCTAAGATACGCAAGGAGTTCCTCACCCGAAACTATGCCATGGTTTTGGATCAAATGTTCAACGACGCCCGTTCCCTGCGCAACACTTTAATCTACACCCTGCTTTCCATCTTGCTGGCGGTATCGGTTAATCCTTTGGCTGCTTACGCTTTAAGTCGGTTCAAACCCCGAATCAGCTATCAAATAATCATGCTTTTCATGCTGACCATGGCTTTTCCCGCCATGGTGATGGGAATTCCGAACTTCCTGCTGCTCAAGCGTTTAAACCTGCTCAACACCTTTTGGGCTTTGGTTTTACCTGCCGCCGCGGATGGCTATTTCATCTTCCTGCTCAAAGGATTTTTCGACAGCCTGCCCCGCGAACTTTATGAAAGCGCCAGCTTGGACGGAGCGGGCGAGTTTCGTCTTTTCTGGCAATTCACGCTTTATCTCTCCAAGCCGATTTTGGCGGTTATCGCACTCGGCGCCTTCAACGCTGCCTACCGCAATTTCCTTTTCGCCTTCATCGTTTGCCAGGATCAAAGCATGTGGACCCTGATGGTGCACATCTACGAGCTGATGCAGCGTGCCAGCCTTTCTGTGGGTTACGCCGCGCTGGTAATCGCCGCGATTCCGACCCTGGCGGTCTTCGTTTTCTTCCAAAACATCATTATCAAGGGGATTGTTGTCCCCATGGAAAAATAAAAGAGGTTTATTTTGCACAACGAAAAAATCCATCTAACCCGTATCCACCGCCTTCTCGAAAGGAAAAAAAAGCTGCTTATTGAAGAAATATCGCCCCTGAAAGCTGAGTATTCCTCAAACGGAGAGGATTTCCAGCCCATCCAGACCGGCGATATTTGGGGCAAACCCTGGGAAACCGGCTGGTTCCGCATTAGTGGTGAAGTTCCCAAAGAACTGGCTGGCAAAGACTTCCAACTGCTTTTTGATTGCGATGGCGAAGCCTGTTTGATGTTGGACGGAATTCCCCATCAAGGCTTCACTCCCAAAGTGGATTGGTATCACAAAGCTGCCAAAAACCTGTTGCCGCTCGCTTCGTTATTGCTTCCGGGAGAAAGCTTTAAGCTTTTAATCGACGCTTCCGCCAACGACCTTTTCGGTGTTCAAAAAGAGGAATATCGCCTGCGGGAATGCTCACTGATTTGCTTCAACGAAGCGCTCTATCAAAAACTCATGGATATCGGGCTCCTGCTGGATTTGGCTGAAGCCCTGCCAGAAGGAACGGTTCGCCGACAGCGCATAATCCGTGGCCTGAACCGGGTTTGTGACCTTTGGAACAGAGATTCCCAGCAGGTGGAAAACATCCTCACAGATTTGCTAAATAAACCCGCTCATGCCAGCGCGCTCACCGCTTTCAGCGTGGGTCAGGCACATTTGGATTTGGCCTGGCTGTGGCCTCTGCGCGAAAGCCATCGCAAAGGTGCGCGTACTTTTGCCAACGCGCTCAGGCTTTTGGAGCGCTATCCAGATTATGTTTTCGGAGCCTCCCAAGCTCAACTCTATCAATGGATTAAAGAGGATCATCCCGCTCTTTATGAAGAGGCCAAAAAACAAATCTACGCCGGTCGCTGGGAGGTTCAAGGTGCTGCCTGGGTGGAGTTTGACACAAACCTCATTTCCGCGGAATCCATCATCAGACAGTTTCTCTATGGAAAAGAATTTTTCAACCGCGAATTCGGCTTCGCGCCACGCGTACTCTGGCTTCCGGATTGTTTCGGCTTCAGCGGGAACCTGCCCCAATATCTGCGCGGCTGCGGGGTTGACCATTTCATCACCCAAAAGCTTAGCTGGAACGAAACTAACACTTTTCCCCACCACCTTTTTTTGTGGGAAGGCATCGATGGCAGCAGGGTTTTGTCGCATCAATTGCCCACCAATAACTACAACTTTTCCAACGACCCTTCCTCATTTTTGGAAACCGAAAAACGCTACGCGCAAAACGATGTCTGCGAAGGATTTCTGAACCTTTATGGCATCGGTGACGGAGGTGGCGGTCCCACCCGCGACCACATCGAATATGGCCTTCGCCAGCAAGATTTGGAAGGCGTGTCAAAATTCCGTTTTGCGCCTTCATCCCAGTTTTTTGACCACATCTCAAAGCTAGACCACAGCGAACTTCCAGTGGCTTACGGCGAACTTTATCTGGAATACCACCGCGGTACCTACACCACCCAGGCTTCCATGAAACAAAACAACCGCATCAGCGAGCGCAAGCTCGGTGAAGCCGAGTTTTTAGCCGTTCTCTGCGGCGTGAAAAACCAGCCGGAAGTCCTGCGCGAAATCTGGCGCGATGTCTTGCTCCTGCAATTCCACGATATTTTGCCCGGCTCATCCATCGGCCAAGTCTATTTCGATGCAGATGTCATCAGCGTTACAGGCCACGACCGCATCGACCAATTCACCGAAGAAACCCTCATTCCAAAACTGGGTCTGAAAATGAGCCACAAAGGTGAGGGCTGCCTGGTTTTCAATCCCTGTAACCAGGAACTGGAGCAATGGATTGAGCTTCCGGATGATTTCTGTGGACGTGTTCCTTGTGACGAATCAGGAAATGAACTGCCCTGCCTGGAAGAAGAAAACGAGCTGAAAGTGCGCCTGAGCCTGCCTCCTTGGGGCTCCAAAACCATCCATTTCAAAGCTTTACAATCCAAGCGGGAAAACCTCAAGAAACCCATCCAACTGGAATTGGAAAACAATTGGCTGAAGGTGAAACTCAGCGAAAGTGGAGGCATTTCATCCATCTGGGACAAGGCTTCCCAACGCGAGCTTTTGGCATCAGAATCCAATCTGCTCCTGCTTTGGGAGGACGAACCCAACGATTGGGGCGCCTGGGATATCAACCACTTTTACCGCGATACTCAACCCCAAAAAGCTCATGAAGCTACCCTGATTACGGAAGAAAGCTTCAGCCTGCCGGGACAGTTCGACCGCGTGACCATGGCGCTCAAGATTGGCAACTCCCGCCTGCGTCAAACGGTGGAACTATATGCCCACGAGCCTTTTATCCGCGTGACCCACCTTGTGGAATGGCAGGAAAAACACAAAATGTTGCGTGTCCATTTTTATCCGGATTTACATTGCGGTACAGCGGTTTACGGTATTCAGGGCGGTGTAATCAGCCGCAGCGCAAAACCTGCCAACGCCTGGGAGGAAGCCCGCTTTGAGGTTCCAGCCCAGCGTTTTGCCGACCTCTCCCAGCCCGAACGCGGCTGCGCCATCATCTGCGATGAAAAATACGGCTGGAGAATCCGCGACAACGAGATGGAACTCAATCTTCTGCGCAGTCCCGCCGACGTTGACCCAAATGCCGATATCCACGGCCACGTATACAGTTACGCCTTTTATCCCCACGCGGGTGACTATGCCCACAGCGATGTTTTTCAAACCGCAGAAAAGTTCGCGAACCGCCTGCTGTATTTCCCGGTGGAAAAACTTCCCGAAAAAACACCCGCAATCCCCTTCAGCCTCAACAGCGGACATATCAATCTGGACAGCGTTAAACCTGCCGAAAATGCAGGCGGAACCATCTTGCGACTGCATGAATTCCAAGGCAGAGAAGGTGTTGCCGTGCTGAACTTTATGGCGCCACCCACTCACATCTTCGAATGTGACATGTTGGAAAACCCATTGCAAAAACTGAAGCCCAGTTCCGTTCTGGAGCTTCATTTCAAGCCTTTTGAAACCAAAACCATTCTCATTTTGGAGGAAACATGATTCCCCGTCCCAAAAAATTTAAAAAATACGTGAAAGAATTTCCGCTCGCTGGCATGTATAGATTTCATTTCCTGAGCGACGAAAATGACACAATCCCTCCCAATTTGGCGTCAGACATTGAGAAACGCCTCCAGCATGTGTCTAAATACTACGAAGTTGACCCTCGTACTAAAATTGATATCGTGTTTAACCTGCAGCCTTTTCCCAGCAAAAAACCCGATGGCTACTATGAACTGGAAGTGAGCCCCGGCTTTTTTGCACTGAACGCGGAAAGCGTTGCAGGAATGAACTATGCGGTGCGCACCTTGATGCAACATCTTTACATCAGCAGTTCAAACCAGACCGAAGACCGCTTTGCCCTTCTGCCTCGCATCAGCGTAAAAGACTGGCCCACATACCAATGGCGTGGAATGCACCTGGATGTCAGCCGCCATTTTTACGACCATAATTTCGTGAAAAAATACCTCGATTGGATGGTAGGGCTGAAATTCAACCGCTTTCACTGGCATCTCTCAGACGACCAGGGCTGGCGTCTCGAAAGCAAGCGTTTTCCTCTGTTACACGAAAAAGGCTCCTGGCGCAAAGAATCCGATGGCAGCGATTATGGCGGCCACTACAGCCTCAGACAAATCAAAGCCGTGTTGAAACACGCCAGCCAGCGCGGAATCGAAGTTATCCCCGAAATCGACATTCCGGGTCATTCCATGTCGATTTTGACCGCCTATCCAGAACTGGCATGCTTTCCACGTGAATTTGAACCCATGAACGTTTGGGGCATTTCTGAAGACATCCTCTGCGCTGGAAAGGACGAAACCATCGACTTTTTGAAGGAACTTTTCACTGAAATCGCGGAACTTTTTCCCGGCCCCTACATCCATATCGGCGGTGATGAAGCCCCCAAACAGCGTTGGAAAGAATGTCCCCACTGCCAGAAACGTATGCGGGACAATGGCTTGAAAGACGAGGAAGCCCTGCAAGCCTGGCTGGTGAAAACCCTGGCGACCCACCTCGAAAAGCTGGGCAAAACCGTCATCGGCTGGGATGAAATATTGGATGGCGGCATCGATTCAAAACCAATCGTGATGGCTTGGCGCGGCGATGGTATCGACGCGGCTCGCATGGCTCACGACAACGGAAACAAATACATCCTCACGCCCTACACAAAGCTCTATTTTGATGCCCGTTGCCATAAATATGACAAAATCGGAACCCACCAAATCATCCCCTGGGCGGATGTTCTAGATTTTTCCTTCCAAGAATACACTTTTGCCAATCCCAAATTGCTGTTGGGCGCGCAGGGTAACGTCTGGACCGAACATCTCACCAACGTCCGTGACCTCCGAGAAAAAATCAATGGACGCATGTTCCCGCTGGCGGAAAGGCTCTGGAACGGCGACAGAGAAATTGACACAGACGAATTCTGGAAATTGACCCGAGACCTGAACTGGATTCTATGAAACGCCATTCCAAAAATCCGCTTATCACCAGGGAAGACGTCATTTCCAAACACCCCGCTCTGCAGGATGTCAGCTCCGTTTTCAATCCCGGCGGGGTGCTTTTTGATGGCGGCGTTCTCCTCCTGTTGAGAGTGCAAAACCGTGCCCGCCAGACATTTATCCTCAAAGCCTGGAGCAAAAACGGGGTTGATTTCAAGCTGGATTCCATGCCTCTGCCCCTGAACGATTTGGAAGCCTGTCCCCACAAAATCTACCACATCTACGACCCTCGTATCACAGAACTGGATGGAATTTACCACGTGATTTGCGCTCTGGATACCGACCAAGGCTGTTTTTTGAGCTGGTTCCAAACTTCGGACTTCGAAAGCCTTGATTTCCAAGGACTTGTCTCCACTCCAGACAGCCGTAATGGCGTGCTTTTTCCTCAGAAAATTGATGGCCAATACTGGCGTTTTGAGCGTCCCAACCGGGTGAGGCTTTCCGATGGCGTAAAGACAGGCGCCTCAATCGTTTGCTCCGTTTCTGAAAACCTGTTGGACTGGTATGAAGTGGACGAAGTTTTCTCCGGTCGTCCCCATTTTTGGGATGAACTGATTGGCTCCGGACCTCCACCCTTGAAAACTCGGGAAGGCTGGCTTCATATCTACCACGGTGTCGCCACCCATTTCGGAGCCGCAAACATCTATCAGGCTGGTGTTTCCCTACACGATTTAAAGTCTCCAAACCGGCTTTTGGCGCGTGGAAAATACAACATCCTGGAACCGCGCGAACTTTACGAACTCACCGGCCAGGTTCCCAACGTGGTTTTCCCTTCTGCCGCTGTGGCTCTGACAAGCGCTGGGAAAACCCTGAATCCCGAAGACGAAATATTCATATATTACGGTGCCGCGGATACTTGCGTCTGCCTTGCCCAAACCACCGTCAAAGAACTATTGGAGGCTGTTTATGCGCCCTAAAATCATTATAGTTGCGCTGATTCTTTCCTGCGCCACCCTGCTCGCCGACACTTTTCCCGTCCCCAAACTTCCCTTCGCGCCAAGAATGTATCCCTGTTTTCGCAGCCCTGGCGCCATCGAAATTGATGGCTGGCTTGATGACGCGGCCTGGGATTTGGCTCCCTGGACACAGAGCTTCACCGACATCGAGGGCGAGCTCAAACCCGCGCCCTTCCACGATACCAGGCTCAAAATGCTCTGGGATGATGAAGGAATCTATTTTGCCGCCCGGATGGAGGAACCCCATATCTGGGCAAAACTCACCGACCACGATTCCGTGATTTTTTACGACAACGATTTTGAAATTTTCCTCGACCCCGACGGCGATACTCATCAATATTTTGAGCTGGAACTGAACGCTTTTGGAACGCTTTGGGACCTCTTTTTGCTGAAACCCTACCGGGATGAACACAGCGCCCTCAACGGCTGGGAAGCCGCTGGAATCAAGCTTGCCATTGGAATTGAAGGGACGCTCAACGACCCCAGCGACATCGACACCGCCTGGAACGCGGAGGTTTTCCTGCCCTGGAACGCGGTCAAGGAATTGGCTCACAAGGCCTGCCCACCCAATCCCGGAGACTGGTGGCGCCTCAATTTTTCCCGGGTTCACTGGGATACCGAAGTTGTTGATGGTGAATATGTCAAAATCCCCGGAAAACCTGAATACAACTGGGTTTGGAGCCCACAAGGTCTCATCAATATGCACTATCCGGAACGCTGGGGTCTGGTCTTTTTCCTTGAAAACCCCGAACAGCTTCCCCCGGAAGGACTTAGCCTGCCGGAAATCCTTTTGGCTGAGGAATATCTGCGCCAGCTCTACTACGCCCAAAAACAACATTGGATGGACCACGGCTCCTATTCACAAGACCTTGCTACGCTGGGAGTTGAGCCTTTCATTTACGGTGGAAAATCCCACATTCCACGCTTGGAAACCACCTCCGCCTCCTTTGTCGCCACGCTGGAAACCGAGTTTTTCCCCACCCTGAGCATCTCCGAAAACGGACGTCTCCGCCGCCAATAAATCTGTCCCATCCAGACCCGCTCTTTGTTCACGTTCGAGAGTCTTTTTCGCGCCCCACCACGGCAATCCGATAAAGAATCGGGGGGCTGACCAGGAAGCCGCGTGTGACCCACATTTTGGAATAAAGTGTGAGCCAGGCGGGAGCCAAAACTTCATTCTTGACAGCCGCAGGCGTTCCTCCATCATGGAACCATGAAAGATATTGAAACCCCTGTTTTTCCCGAAGTGAAATTTTGCCAAGGCTGCGGAAACCCGCTCCAACCAGCTTTGGACGCCGAAGGCAAGCGGCGTTTAATCTGCCCATCCTGCGGACGGGTTCACTATAAAAACCCCATCCCGGCGGTGGCTATTTTTGTGCAAAACGAAGCGGGAGAAATCCTCTTGGTGAAGCGCAAATTCCTACCCCAGGCTGGAAAATGGGCTCTTCCCAGCGGCTACATGGAAATTTTCATGACCCCAGAGGAAAACGCGCTTGCCGAATTGCGCGAAGAGACCGGGTTGGAGGCTGAAGTCGAACGCTTCATCAGTTGGCATTTTGGCTATAGTCCCATTTACGAACGCGTTCTGAGCCTGGGTTTCAGGCTGCGTGTCACGGGTGGAACCCTCAAGGCTGGCGACGACGCCGCTGACGCCAGATTTTTCCCTTTAAACGCCCTGCCACCCATCGCCTTCGCCGCCCACAGAAAATACATCCACCTGGAAACCGGCTTGGAAATGGATTATTAGACCTCAAAAACCCCGCTTTTAATTCTCTGATAGAAAATGACTTTGGACATATTTACGTAGGAAGAAAGAAACAGAAAACCGATTCCAAGCGTAAACAGAGACAAAATTCCCCAGCCAATAAACGACATAATAAGCATAAAATATTCGGTTTTATGGCCGTTCATCATCACCTTGCTTTCGCGCATCGCTTCCTGCGCCTCCATGCCGGGATTTTCGTTCAGGATGAAAAAAGTCATGGAATAGCTGATGGCGGCGATGATTCCCGGAACGATGAGCAAAAGCATCCACAGAAAAACGTAAATTGCGATGAGAAGCTGGGTACCCAGGGCTCTGCCAAAATCCTTGAAACCGGCGAACAAATCTTCCAACTGGAAGCCCTGCCTTCTGTGAAGTCCCAGAAAAATCCCCGCGAGACCCAGATTCAGCGGTCCGGTGAGAACAAGCGTCACGACTCCCCCGGAACCCTTGCCAGCCGAAGCCAGCGAGGTAATTCCGCTCATAATCAGCCAAACCAAAATCAAACTGACCCATTTTCCCTGGAGCAAATCTCTCGCTTCGGCACGTATCTGCGCGTTGTTCATAAAGTTAACTCCCTTTTTGGATGTTCTTCAGAGGCTTCAAACCAGTCGCACCCGAATCATCCGGGCGATTCTGCGGTCCAACACATAGCGGGCGTCTCCCACTGCCACAACGATATTTGGCTCACCCGGTTCGTTGCGCTGGCTCATCACTTTTTTGCCGTGATAAAGTCCGCGTTCGATGGTTTTAATATCGTTGTTACAGGTCACCAGAGCTTCCTGACCGCTTTGCAGACCATCCAGGCCGATACAGTCGCCAGCTTTGCAGTAACACGCTTTTCGGCGACGACGGAAATGGCGTCCAAAATTACGCAGCGGGTTCATATTACGATTCGACAACATTTTTCTTCCCCATTAATTTTAGGCTGAAAACAAATATCAGCACAAGCGCGGCGCTAACCCCCAGCCAGAGCCAGGAGCCCGCATTGAAAGTCAATAATTGATATACCACTGTCGCCACAATCCATGCCAACACGGTCAGATAGAAAAAGCTGAACAGGCTCCAGCGCCAGCCGTGTTCCTTCAGCATGGCTGCAAGCGTTGCGGCGCAGGGCGAATAGAGCAACACGAAGATGAGGAAAGCGATTCCGGAAGCCGTTCCGCCAAAAGCTCCTGGAATGGCGGCGGAATCAGGATAAAAACCTTCCAACACGCCCACAATGGCTTCCTTGGCAAAAACTCCGGAGATGAGCGCGACGGATGCGCCCCAGTTTCCAGCCGGAACCCCCATCGGCCTCAACAGAGGTGTCACCGCCTTTCCAGCAATTTCCAAAACGTTGGTTTGCTGACCGTTCAGGGTGAAAGAGAGCCCCTGCAGGATATTCACAGCCACGATTACCAACAAAATAACCTTCCCGGCGCGCAGGATAAATTCCCTCAGGCGGTGCCAGGTGTGCAATCCGATGGCGTTGAATGTGGGCATGTGGTAGGCGGGCAATTCCATCACAAAGTTCCCCGGCTCAGTCTTGAACAGGGTTTTGCGCAAGAGCAGAGCGAAAATCATGCCCATCACAATCCCGAAAAGATAGAGCCCGAAAATTGCCAAATCCGCGTGTTTTGGGAAAAACAGGATGGACAGGTAGGCATAAACCGGAAGCTTTGCCCCACAGCTCATGAAAGGCGTCAGCAGGGAAGCGAAAATCCGGTCGCGTCGGCTTTCCAGGGTGCGGGTGGCCATGATGGCGGGAACTGTGCAGCCAAAACCCACCACCAGCGGGATGAAGGCTTTGCCCGGTAAACCCACACGGCGCATGAATTTATCGGCTATAAAAGCCGCGCGCGCCAGGTAGCCGCTGTCTTCCAAAATCGACAAACTGAGAAAGATGAAGAAAATCGGCGGGATGAAGGACGCGATGGTCGCCAGTCCTCCTCCCAGCGCGTCTGAAAGCAGATAGCTAATCCATTCCGGGATGTTCCAACCCCGCAAAAGCGCGCCGAATTGGTCCACCATCAGCCAGGAAATCCCTTCCTCCAGCCAATCCATGATGGGCGCGCTTGCTCTAACCGACAGCAGGAAAACAAGATACATCACCCCGAAAAAGACGGGTAAACCCCAGATACCGCTGAGGACAACACGGTCGATTTTATCCGAAAAAGTGGAGCCGGCCTCGGTTTTGTGTTGCGCCACATCCTTCACCAGTCCTCGGATATAGCCATAGCGGTCATCCGCCAGCGCCGCCGCCGAGGATTGATTGCGATGGCTTTCCACCCCGCGGATTTCCTTTTCCACCGCCTCAGACCATTCGAAGGGAAGTTCCTTGTGAAAAATCGGGTCTCGCTCCATCAGCTTCAAAACCGTCCATTTCTGGGGAATCTCCTTCCAAGCCACGGGCCAGGCTTCCTCTTTTTTATATTCATCGAGGAGGCCGCTGATATTTTCCAGGTGTTTTTCCACAATCTCGTCATAGCGAACGGCGGCGCCACAGGGCTCACGATTCAGCGCGCTGTCGATATCGTGGAAAAGCTGACCCGCGTCAAAGCGTTTGGTCAAAACCAGAGGACAAACAGGACATCCCAGATGGCTTTGCAGGTGGTCAAAATCTATTTCAATGCCGTTTTGAGCGGCGATATCCAACATGGAAAAAACTATGAGCAGCGGGACTTTTAGCTCCATCAACTGTAAGGTTAGATAGAGGTTGCGCTCCAAATTTGAGGCGTCCACGATGTTGATGACCAGGTCGGGTTTTTTGTAGGTGAGAAAATCCCGCGCCACCTGCTCATCGGGCGAAGCCGCCGCCAGTGAATAGATGCCTGGGAGGTCAACGACCTCATAGCGCTTGCCTTCGCGGATGAAATATCCTTCCTTGCGTTCGACGGTGACGCCAGGCCAGTTTCCAACGGTTTGATGCGCGCCGGTGATGGCGTTGAAAAGCGTTGTCTTTCCAACGTTTGGGTTTCCAGCGAGCGCGATAACAGGGTTTTGCTTACTCATATCATTGAATCTCATTCTCAGTATTGCGACACTTCCAACAAATGCCGCGTACCTGGATGTTCACGTCTTCCAGGCTAAAATTAAGTCCCTCCGCCTCTTTTAGGAGCTGTTCCTGAAGGTTGTGCAGCGGGGTTTCCTGAACCTTGCCACAGCCATCACAAATCCAGTGAGTGTGAAGGGGGTGTCCGTAAATGTGTTCATACATATCTCGGGAGGAGGCGCGCAGCGAATGCTGAATCAATCCCGCCTCTTCCAGAAGGGGTAGGGTGCGGTAAACCGTCGCCAGGGAGATGTTGCTTTTGGAGTTTTTGAGCGCCTGATGCAGACGTTGGGCGTCAAAATGTTCGTGTAAACCAAACGCCGCGTCCAGAATCTCCTGGCGCGGACGGGTGAGCTTGAGACCTTTGCGGCTCAGAAACTCTTGAAACACTTTAACTTGGTCTTCCATGGCTGTTCCTTTTATTGAGAATCAGTCGCATCTTTCTTTTCCCGTGCTTTCTGTCAACCTTTATTTTCTGCGGATTGTTTACAGGGAAAATGCTTTTATGAGGACACGACCATAACCATAGAATAAGCCGATTTTCCGAAAAGAGCAAATATGACCCGTCAAACCTTTTGCAAATGAGCATTTGGTTCACGCTGATTACGCGGATTTTTTAATAGATTAGGGATACACAGGATTATCCGGATGAAAAAGGGATTTTGTTACGCGGGATTACGCTGAATGCAGATTTTTAGCCGGCTGAAGCCAGCGCTACGACAGCCCCGAACCGTCATTCTGGAGCGTCAGCGATAGAATCCAGTGGCAAGGAAGTAAAAAGGCTTTAAATGACAATCCCCACTTCGGTCTTTAGGCTGAAACCCCGACGCGTCATTCTGAACGAAGTGAAGAATCCAGGCCTTTTAGTGGAAAAAATGTCCAGCCGACCACCCATACTACGTAAACCAACACCCAATCCCAAGCCCGACCCGTCTTTCCGAGCGCCAACTTAGAACAGGTTGGAACACCGGATTCATCCGGTCGTAGGTGCCAGATTCATCTGGCACAATGTTCTTCCAATCAGACTCCGCCCATCACCACCCAAACCCTGAGCTTGGAGGAACACCGGATTCATCCGGTCGTAGGTGCCAGATTCATCTGGCACAATGTTCTTCCGACCACCCAACTCCGCCCACCACCACCCAAACCCTGAGCTTGAAGGAACACCGGATTCATCCGGTCGTTGGTGCCAGCTTCATCTGACACAATGAATTAAACGATGTTTTTGTCGTTCATTCTTCACCGGATAAATCCGGCGCTCCGAACCGGTTAAAACCGGTGTTCCGACGAGTTGGATTGACGCGTGGGGGCGGATTATGGTCCGCCCTTTTTTGGTTTTCCAGAAAATCCAAATAATCCAAATTCACCCAAATTCACCGAGGCGTTTTGGCTCATAATTGACCATACAATAATCAATTAGCAATCCAAATTCACCAATTCCCCACTTCTCTCTTATCTCTCCCCAGAATGACTAAAAAGAGAGAAAGAATTTATGGATAACAGTAACTTAACCTATTGTATTATAGTTATATAGTATATTATTATTTATTTATATTATTATATTTTATTATCATATTATCTATATTTATATCTATGGATATCTCTCTATCTA
>JAAYKA010000004.1 GCA_012522635.1 Candidatus Cloacimonadota bacterium | reverse complement strand
TTTGCCAGGTACTGAAAATCTGCCTGCAGCGAACTACACACTATAATACATCTCCATATAGACCTGATTTGACCGATCCTTGGCAAATGAAAATAAGGCTGGTTTAAAAAATGGGGGAATGCCAAAAGCTTTTTTAACTTGACAAGATTGGCAGAAACGGTTAAAGTATCAATAAAGAAAATGGCTGCTGAAAAGCCATCACATACGCAAAAAGCTTAAAAAGTAAAAGGAGAACGGTTATGAAAAACCTAATTCGTGTCATGTTGCTTCTGGTCATCGGCATCTCGGTGTTTTTGGTCGCGTCTTGCTCCAAAACAACTGAGCCAAACTTTGAAGAGCCCATGATTTCTTCTGTCATTTGGGATTATGACAACGTTGTGTGGTTCGATCTTGATTATGAAGAATCCACAAAAGGAATCGCTCACGTCTATATTTGGATGAGCGCCAAAGGTGAAAACCCCAACGCCACCCTCAAAATTGGCACCCAAAACATCGATTTCAGATATGTCACTTCCTACACGGATGGAAAGATTTATGGCGGCGGAGAATACAGCCTGAACACAGATCAGCCTGTAACATACGAGATTACAGGCGGGAGCAAAACATACACCGGCTCCGTCTCCATCCTGCCCAAAAAAGTGGAAGTGCCCACCTGGCCGGATTTCAACCCCAACAACAACTATTCGGTGAACTGGTCAATCGCGAAAGACCCCCAATTCCACGTTATTTCCGCCTATTTTGATGGCAACGACAAAATTGCGGATTATATTCGTCAGGTTCCTGGAACCCAGAAGAACTTTACTCTGCTCCAATCGAACTGGGCCCAGTATGCCCCTCTTCACGATTTTGAATTCGCCATCAACGCCATCGGCTATGAAAGGCTGAACAAAAAGAAAGTTTTGATTGCTGGCGTGAGCAGCGCTTGGACTTGGTGGGATAGCGATCCAGACAAAAGTTCCAGAACCCCCAAAGCCGAACCCTTCCGTTTCTTCGACCAAGTTGCCGAAGATATTGCCAAATAATTTCGCCTCAAACCAGGCATAAATTGGGGCCTGCTTTTTACCGCAGGCCCTTTTTTTAAACCCTTATTTTATCAACCGGATTTAAACCATAAATGAATAATCGCTCCGCCATTGCGCTGTTTTCCGGAGGTTTGGACAGCATCCTTGCCGTCAAGATTTTGCAGGAACAGGGGATAAGAGTCCATCCCGTCTTTTTCAGCACGCCCTACATCTATCCGGACCGCGCTCTGAAATTCGCCGCCAAAAACGGGCTTCAGCTCGATGTTTTCGAAATATCCTCCGAGCATCTCGAAATGATGAAAGCCCCCCGCTATGGCTTTGGAAAACGTTTCAACCCCTGCATCGATTGTCACGGCCTCATGTTTGCACAAGCGGCAGCGCTTCTGCCCCGTTATGAAGCGGATTTCCTGGTATCCGGCGAAGTGGTGGGTCAGCGTCCCATGTCCCAACGCCGGGAAGCGCTTCAATCCGTGGGAAAACTGAGTGGCAACGCCGATCTCATCGTCCGGCCTCTCAGCCAAAAACTCTTGCCGGACACGCTTCCCATTCGTGAAGGCTGGGTGGATAAAAACCTGCTTTTGGATATCAGCGGCAGAGGACGCCAGCGTCAGATGGAACTCGCCAAAAAATATGGACTTAATTTTCCCGGACCCGGAGGCGGTTGTTTGCTTACCGACCCCAGTTTTTCCCTGCGTTTGCGCGAACTGGTCTCTCATGGTCAGGAAACCACCGCCCAGATTGCTCTTTTGCGCTGGGGACGCCATTTTCGCCTCTCCCCCACGCTCAAATTGATTGTGGGACGCCATAAAGCCGATAATGAACGCCTTTACGAGCAAAACTTTCCCGGACTCTGGCTGCGCCTGCGGGACAGCGAAGGGCCGCTGGGTTTGCTCACCGACACTCAGGCTTCATCAGAGCAAATCGCGCTTGCCGCTTCCATCCTGCTTTTCTACGCCAATAAGGCTCCCTCTCCCGCCTGGGTGAAATACTCGGTTGACAACAAACGCTGGCATGATATTGAGGTGGAAAAATGCCCCGAAACCCTGCTGAGGGGCATCATGATTACTGTTCAAAAGGATTTGCGATGTTAAAAATCGAAGACCATCACCTCTTGCCGGAATTTGGCACAAACACCTGGCTCGTTTGGGATGAAGCCAGCCGCGAAGCCATTTTGATTGACCCCGCGGCGCCTTCGGAACCACTGCTTTCCCGCATTCGCGAGCTGGAACTCAAGCTTTCCCTCATCGTGAACACCCACGGACATGGCGACCACATCGGCGGCAACGATTTTTTCAAAAAAGCTCTGGGCGCGAAAGTCCTCATCCATCCCGCCGATGCCAAACTGCTCACGAACAACAGCCTCAATTTCAGCGCCTATCTGGGCTCGCCGCTCCAGCTTTCCCCGGCGGATATCCTGGCGGAAGATGGCGAAACCATCTCCCTGGGAAGCCACAGCTTCACCATCATCCACACTCCCGGCCACACCCCAGGCTGTATCTGCCTCCACACGGGGAAATTTCTCTTTAGCGGCGACACTCTTTTTGAACTCAGCGTGGGCAGGACGGATTTTCCCGGAGGAAGCCGCGAACAAATCCAAACATCCATCCGGGAGCGTCTCTACATTTTGCCAGACGACACCGTCGTTTACCCTGGTCACGGTCCCAGAACTTCCATCGGCATGGAAAAACAAAATAACCCCTTTGTGAGACCCCTGTCATGAATCCAAAAGATTTCATCAATTCCTCAATCCGCTCCATCCGCGCTGAAACCGGCTCTGCCCAGGTTGTTTTGGGTCTCTCCGGCGGCGTGGATTCCTCTGTGGCAGCGCTGCTTATCCATCGCGCCATCGGTGAACGCCTCATTCCCATTTTTGTGGATACCGGTTGTTTGCGTCATCGCGAAGCCGAAAGGGTGCGCGAAGCCTTTTCTGCCATCCCCGACCTCAATATCCGCTTCGTGGATGCCTCCGTTCTCTTTTTACAGCGTTTGGAAGGGGTGGATGACCCCGAACAAAAACGCCGCATCATCGGCCACGGCTTCATCGAAGTCTTTGAAGCCGAAGCCCGCAAACATCCCGGCGTGGAGTTTTTGGCGCAGGGCACCCTCTATCCCGATGTTATCGAAAGTTTCAACGCTCAGAAAGGCCTGGCGGTCAAAAGCCATCACAATGTGGGCGGCTTGCCCGAAAAGATGGGATTGAAGCTTCTGGAGCCTTTTCGTGAGCTCTATAAAGACGATGTGCGCGCGATTGGGCGTGAATTGGGGCTTCCCGAAAGCATCGTTGCGCGTCATCCCTTTCCAGGGCCTGGCCTCGCTGTCCGCGTGGTTGGAGCCATCACTCCCGCCAGGCTGAAATGCCTTCAGGCCATCGATGAGATATTCATCTCCGAACTGCATTCCCAAAACCTTTATCACACCACCTGGCAGGCTTTTGCAGTCCTTCTGCCCATCCGCAGCGTGGGCGTTAAAGACGGCTCCAGAAGCTATGACAACGTCTGCGCCCTCCGCGCCGTGAATTCCAGCGATGGCATGAGCGCGGATTGGACCCGCCTTCCCCTGGATTTTCTGGCCCATGTTTCCAACAGAATCCTTTCCGAGGTCCCCGGCGTGAACCGCGTGGTTTTCGATATCAGCCCCAAACCGCCTGCCACCATTGAATGGGAATAAAATCAACACTATCTGCTTGACAAAAACATAAACCCTCAAAACCTGTTTCATAAATAGCGGGCGTAGCTCAGTTGGTAGAGCATCAGCTTCCCAAGCTGAGGGTCGCGGGTCCGAGTCCCGTCGCCCGCTCCATTTCTTTTCACTGTGTGGGTTTTCCATCTGCTTTTTCCAATCCTCCTTTTTGTTTTTTTTAAGCTCAGGCTGCGCGCTTGCCTTCGCTCTTGATATGCCCTAACATCTTACCCGTCAGCCTCTTGTGGGACTCCCCTTATTTTTTGGGGAGGCTTTTGAAGACGAGCGCAATGCGATATGTGAGGAAATCAAGATGCCCTTCTATAATATAAAGGGGAAGAAAATGGGGTTTTGTCAAGAAATTTCACGCAGATTATGCCGATTTCGCAGATTTTTTTATAGATTAGGGATGCACAGGATGATGAGGAATAAAAGTTAGGGAGTGAGGGAGTTAAGAAGTTAGGAAGTGACGGGGAGACTGGGAAATGGCGAGACGGTGTTCGGAAACGATTGCCCTGAAAGCCAATACCCATGCGTCATTCTGAGCGCCAGCGACGGCCTTGTCGGAGCGCTGGCTTCAGCCGGCCGTTAGTGCCAGATTCATCTGGCACAATGAACAAAGCTGGCATCCTTTTCCACCGGATAAATCCGGCGGTACGACCGGTTGAAACCGGTGTTCCAACAGGCTTATAGCCTTCTGCCCACCAGCACCCAAACCCGCAGTGACCCTGTCATTCTGAGCGTCAGCGATGGACTCGTCGGAGCACCGGATTCATCCGGTCGTAGGTGCCAGATTCATCTGGCACAATGTCCTTTCGACCACCCAGACTCCGCCCACCCCACCCAAACCCAAGCCTGGCCGTCATTTCGAGCGGAGCGAGAAATCCAGAGCAAGGAAGGAAAAAGGCTTTTAATGAAAACCCAACTTTGCTCTTTAGGCTGAAAACCCGTCACCCTTTTCCACCGGATAAATCCGGCGGTCC
>JAAYKA010000003.1 GCA_012522635.1 Candidatus Cloacimonadota bacterium | reverse complement strand
GTTTATGTGCGCCTGATTGGCACAACCGCCGGCGAATATTCCGGAAACATCACCCACAGCAGCACCGGCGCATCAGATGTTAATATGGCAGTGAGCGGCACGGTTTATGAACCGGAAGAGCCGGAAGAGCCCGTCCTTCTCATGGAAGAAAACTTTGTATATGAAGTCGGCACCACCTTGGTTGAAAACGGCTGGACAGCTCATAGCGGAGCAGGTAACAATTCTCCCACCGTGGTAGACATCAACCTCATCTATCCAAACTATCCCCCCTCCAGCGGTTATGCGGGTCAAACTCTTGGAAATGGTGAAGACGTAAACAGAGCTTTTGTGCCCCAAACAAGCGGAGAAGTTTACACCTCTTTCCTGATTAACGTGACCGATGCCAGCACCGGAAACGGAGACTATGTCTATCACTTTATGGCTGCCAACAGCACCAGAGATTTTAAAGCCATATTCTTTGTAAGCAAAGACGCCAACGACAATATTCGTTTTGGCCTCACAAAACAATCGAATGCCGGGGCAAATGTTGTTTATACAGATTATGACTACGCACCGGGAACCACCTATCTTGTGGTTTTGAAGTATGAGTTCGTGCCCGGAACCACAAACGATATCGTCACCGGCTGGATCAACCCCGTCATCGGTCCCAACGAGCCGACTCCAACTTTGAGCCCTATTACCAATGAGGCCGATATCGGTTCCACCGGAATTGGCGCAATTGCCATCAGGCAAACCGCAAACACTCCCTATGCCATTTTTGACGGCATCCGTGTGACGAACGATTGGGCACTCCTCTGGAGCAGCGAAACCCCGGAACCCCGTTTCATCCACGTTTCTGGCGAGCCGGATCCTTTGGCAAACATTGCCGGAACCCCTTCGGAAGAGGTTTCCTATTATAGCCTGAGCGGTGAAAACCTGGTGGGATCCATCACCATCACCGCACCCACTGGTTTTGAAGTGTCCGATGATGCAGAACAAGGCTGGGGAAACCCAATTCAGGTTCCCGCCACTTTTGATGACAAGATCTATGTGCGCCTCGTCAGTTCCGAACTTGGCGAACACGCCGGCAGTATTGTTCACACCAGCTCCGGCGCGGATCCGGTGAGCATTCGTGTGGAAGGCGAAACCTTCCCTCCGGATGTGACCTTCAACATTGTTGCAAACTTGGATGCTTTTGAACAGACGATTGGCAGTCCCTCCGCGGTTCAATCCTATAGCCTCAGCGCTACGGGCGCACAGAACGATATCGAAGTGGAGGTGGAAAGCCCCTTCGAACTCAGCGAAACCGGAACCGGAAACTGGACTGATGAACTCACCTTGCCCAACAACTTCAATGGAACGATTTATGTGCGCATGAATGCAAGCGTGGTGGGACAGTATAGCAAAAACATCGTCCACGAAACACCGGGAGCAAGCACTGAGAATCTGCCCGTAAGCGGAACGGCAATCCCGCCCGCGGGAGACCAATATGCCACAGACCTCTTCTTCTCCGAATATATCGAAGGCAGTGGCAACAACAAAGCCATCGAGATCTTCAACGGCACCGGAGCTGCGGTGGATTTGGCAAACTACAAGGTTAAGCTTTTTGCCAATGGAGGCACCACCCCAACCAGCACCGAAACCTTCGAATCCGGCACAATTCTGAACCATGGCAGCGTTTATGTGCTTGTCCACAGTCAAGCGGGTGCAGCGCTGCAGGCTTTAAAAACCATTAACAGCGCAACCACAAACTTCAATGGTAACGATGCCCTTGCTTTGCTGAAAATTGTGGGCGAAGATGAAGTTTATGTGGACATCTTTGGCACCATCGGTGAAGATCCCGGCACAGCTTGGACTGCAGACGGCGGTTATAGCACCCTGGACAAAACTTTAGTGCGCAAAGCCGCCGTTACGGGTGGAGTGACGGAAAACCCCGACGCTGGCTTCCCCACCCTCGCCGCCGAATGGGACGTGTATCCGATTGATACGATTACCAATTTGGGCTGGCATATCTTCGCACCCGGTGAAGAAGTGGTGGAACTGCCTGAGATTTCTCCTGATTCAGGCACCTATTATGCCCCGTTTAACGTCAGCATCACCTGTGCAACTGACGGTGCCGACATCTACTACACCACCGACGGCAGCGACCCCATCCAGAATGGTGCTTTGTATCTGGCTCCCTTCAACGTTTCTCAAAACACCACGGTGAAGGCGTATGCCACAGCGGAAGGTATGATCTCAAGCACGGTTGCCACAAAGGTTTACAACTTCCCCATCGATGTGCAGGACATCGCCGAACTGCGCACTAAACCTGTAAACACCAGTGACATTTATCGCCTGGTGGGAGAAGCTGTGCTCACCTATCAAAACGCCAATCGCAACACCAAGTATATCCAGGACGCCACCGCCGCCATCGTCATTGATGACTTGGCTGGAATTATCACCAGCACCTACAACCTCTACGACGGCATCACCGGCATCAGCGGTTCCCTGACCTTGTATTCGGGACTCCTGCAGTTTGTGCCCAAAGCCGACCCCGGCGCCGCCACTTCCTCAAACAACGTGGTGATTCCCGAAGTTCGCACCCTGGCAAGCCTCACCAGCGCCGACCAAGCAAAGCTGATCAAGGTGATGAACGTGAATGTGGATGACACCGTGTTTCAAAGTTATCCTGCCACTGCCCAGAACATCAATGTCACCGACCCCTCCGGCAGCGCCGTAATGCGCACTTTCGTCAATACAGACTATGCCAACACTGCGGTGCATACTGTTCCTGTGAACATCACCTGCCTGGCGGGTCAATTCAACGCAACCATGCAGATCTCACCGCGCTTCCTGAGCGACTTCGAAGCCTACACGGAAGGACTGGAAGCACCTGTGGTCACCATCACCAAGGATGGAAACAACATCAAACTCAACTGGAACGCTGTTGCTGGCGCCACCGCCTATGACATCTATGGCTCCAACGATCCTTACAGCGGCTACACACTGCTGGAAGGAAACTGGACCGGAACCGAGTGGACCCAGGCTCCAGCCGACATGAAATTCTACTATGTGAAAGCCAAGAACTGATTCCTGGCGATACAGGTATAAGAATGGACCCGGGAGCTTGTCTCCCGGGTTTTTTGGTTTACGCGGATAGAGTGTCACGCAGATTACGCCGATAACGCAGATTTTAAGGTTTTGGGATTTCGCTGCGCATACTGCCATAAAACTGACAACTTTTTACTTTCTACTGAAGTACAGTCTCCCCGTCTCCAGGTCTCCATCTCGCCTTTTTACCTCCCAAACCCAGACCAGCCCGTCATTCTGAGCGTCAGCGAAGAATCCAGGCCTTATTGATAAGGAATGTTCTTTTGGCAAACCAGACTATGTGAATTGGCTGCCTGCTCGAACAATACCGCTATTGCGGGCTTATGTGGTCTCGTAAGCACACTTTAAGTGTACTCCCTTGGTTGCCGCCCTTAGTATCGCTTATGTTTCAAAAGCAAGCATAAGGTTCACAAAGGTTTAGGGTTTTGCGGGTCTTTTTCAAGGGACTCGTTCTATATAATGGGGTTGTGGGTTTTAGCGTTTTGCTGCGCACAAGGCCTGTAAAACTGCAGGGACTGGATCCTATCGCTGTTGCTCCAGGATGACACTCATGGGCACAGGTTTTCTGCCTAAAGAGCGAAGAGGAATGGATAGTAAAAGCCCTTTTTCCACGGCCTGGATTCTTCGCTGACGCTCAGAATGACGGTCTGGGCGGGGTTTGGGTGGTCGTGGGCGTAGGCTGGATGGTCGGAAGAACATTGTGCCAGATGAATCTGGCACCTACGACCGGATGTATCCGGTGTTCCAACTCTTTATTCCGCAGTTAGTTAGCAACCTTTTTGAACCCTAAAACCTAATCCCTTTTTCATCTTCATCATCCTGTGCATCCCTAATCTATTAAGAATCACGGCCTGGATTCTTCGCTGACGTTCAGAATGACGGTTTGGCGCGGGTTTGGGTGGTCAGAGGAACATTCATTATTGCCTTGGCCTGGATTCTTCACTTCGTTCAGAATGACGGTCTGGGCGGGGTTTGGGTGCTGGTGGGCGGAGTTGGGTGGTCAGAGGAACATTGTGCCAGATGAATCTGGCACCTACGACCGGATGAATCCGGTATTCCAACTCTTTATTCCGCAGTTAGTTAGCAACCTTTTTGAACCCTAAAACCTAATCCCTTTTTCATCTTCATCATCCTGTGCATCCCTAATCTATTAAGAATCACGGGCTGGATTCTTCGCTGGCGCTCAGGATGACGCGTGGGCGCAGGATTTTAAGGCTGAAGGCAGAGCTTAATCCATGCCAATCACTTCACGCAGGAAATCGATTTTCTGTTGGGCAAGTTCTCTGGCTTTGGCGGAGCCTTCCTCCAGGGCATCGGTGATGGTCCTGGGATGAGCCATCAGCTCTTCATAGCGTTCGCGCAGCGGGGTGAGAGCGGCGTTCATCACTTCAAAAAGTTCCTGTTTAGCGTGTCCCCAGCCCATGCCGCCAGCCAAATAGCGTTGGCGCAGGGCTTTCACCTGCTCGTCTGTGGCAAAATTGCGATACAGCGAAAAGATGGTGCAGGCATCAGGGTCTTTGGGTTCCTCAACGCCCTGGGAATTTGTGACAATGCGCATCAGCAGCTTGCGGAGCTGTTTTTCAGGGGCAAAGATGGGCACGGTGTTGCCATAGCTTTTGCTCATTTTGCGTCCATCCAGTCCGGGCAGGACGCGGCTGTGTTCTGTGGCGATGGGTTGCGGCAGACGGAAGCATTCCTTGCCATAGACATGGTTGAAGCTTTGGGCGATGTCCACAGCCATTTCCACGTGTTGAAACTGGTCGGTTCCCACAGGGACGAGGTCGGTGTCGAAAAGCAAAATGTCCGCCGCCATGAGGACGGGGTAGGTGAACAGACCCATGTTTACGCCGTCGTCGGGGTCGCGATTTGCCTCGGCATTGGCCTGGAGCATGGCTTTGTAGGCGTGCGCGCGGTTCATGAGACCCTTGGGCGTGAAAGACAGGAGAATGGTAAGCAGTTCGTGGGTTTGGGGCACCAGAGACTGGCGGTAGAAAAGCACTTTTTGGGGGTCGAGCCCGCAGGCGAGCCAAGCCGCGGCAATTTCCAGGGTCATGGAGCGAATTTGGCTGGGGTCTTTGCAGGCGTTGAGGGCGTGGTAGTCCGCGATGAAATAGCGTGCTTCGCAGGTTTGTGCCAGTTTCAGGGCTGGTTTGATGGCGCCCAGATAATTTCCGATGTGGGGAATTCCGGTGGGTTTTATTCCGGTGAGAGCCACTTTCATGATTCATCCTCCTGGTTGTTTACGGTGGCGAAAAGGTCGGGACCGATGGCGTCGGTGATGTCCGCCCTGTAGATGCGGCCGGGTTGAAGGTTTTTTCCCTCGATGTGGGTGATGCCGTCGACGTCCGGGGCTTGAAACCAGGCGCGACCCATCCAGGTATCTTCATCATCGCCATGGGTTTCCACGATTACTTCCACATTTTTGCCCACCAGGTTTTCCAAGAGCTTTTCCCGGATGGAAAAATAGTCCATTAAAAGTGTGTCCTGGCGGCGCTGGACGGTGCGGGCGGAGACTTGTCCTTCCAGATGAAAAGCCGGGGTTCCGGTTTCACGGGAATAGGCAAAGACGCCCAGATGGTCGAAAGGTATATTGTGGATAAAGCGTTTCAGCGCAATGGCTTCGGCGCGGGTTTCGCCGGGAAATCCGCTCATGAGGGTGGTTCTGAGCGCGGCGTGGGGGATTTCGCGCTTGATGGTTTGGAAGAGTTCTTCCAGTTGCAGGCGCCCTTTTTTGCGGTTCATCGCCCTGAGAATTCTATCTTCGCTGTGTTGGATGGGTAATTCAAAGTAGGGCAGCAGCTTGGGGTGCTTTTTCCACAGGTATAGCCAATCGAGGTCGAAGTGGTCGGGATGGAGATACATCACGCGAATCCAACTGTATTGGGGGAGTTCAACCAGGCGTTCCAGAAGCTCGGGCAGGGCTTTTCTGCCGTAGAGGTCGATTCCGTAATTAGCTGTATCCTGGGCAATTACAATTAATTCTCGGTATTTGGTGGCGCCGTCGGTGGCGATGGCGTGGGCTTCTTGAACCAGTTCATCAATACTCTGGCTGCGGACTTCTCCGCGGATGGAAGGGATGGCGCAAAAGCTGCAGTGGTTTGAACAGCCGTCGCTGACGCGCAGATAGCGATGGAAGCCGTGATAGATGGGCAGCCGGGATGTTTGGCTGGAGATTTCCAAGCCCAGCCAGCGTTCCAGAGTGGCAAAGTCCTTGAGGCCAATCCAGGCGTCAACTTCCGGGAAATGCTTTTCAAAATCGTCCCGGCCGCGCTGCATGACGCAGCCGGAAACGATTAATTTATCAAATTCCCCTTGATTTTTCAGGGCAGCCAAATCGCTGAGAACCAAATCCAGTTCCAACAGCGCTGCTTCCAAAAAGGAGCAGGTGTTCACCAGGATGAGGTCCGCTTCCTCTGGCAAAGGGGCACATTCAAGGCCGGCGCGCTCGAAAATGGCGGCGAAGACTTCGCTGTCCACCAGGTTTTTGGCGCAGCCAAGGCTCTCGATGTAATATTTGGTCACGAGAGGGGATGGATGAAAAGCCCGGAACGGAGCTTGGGCTCGAACCAGGTGGATTTTGGAGGCATGATTTCGCCGGCATCGGCAATGGCCAAAAGTTCGTCCATGGAAGTGGGGAACATGGCAAAAGCAACGGCTTCACGGCCGCTGTCCACTCTGCGCACCAGTTCGTCCAAACCGCGGATTCCACCGATGAAATCGATGCGTTGGTCGCGGCGGGGGTCTCCGATTGCCAAAATGGGGGTCAGAAGATTGGTTTGCAGGATGGAGACGTCCAGGGAATCAACCGGGTTGTCTGCGTTCCAGGTTCCGGGACGGGGTTCCAGACGATACCAGGCGCCAGCCAGATACATGCCGATTTCGTGGGTTTTGGCGGGATGGAAATTTCCGGGACCGGTGTGGGGTGTGACGGTGAATTTTTCTTCCACTTCACGCAGGAAATCAGCGGTGTTGCGACCGTTGAGGTCTTTCACGGCGCGGTTGTAATCAAAAATCTTGAGCTGGTTATCCGGGAAAATCACGGTCATGAAAAAGTTGAATTCCTCTTCACCGGTGTAGTTCGGATTTTGCTCCCTGCGCACCAAGCCAACCTTGGCGGCTGAAGCGGTGCGATGATGTCCGTCCGCGACGTAGAGGCAAGCCATTTCCGCGAAGGCGTCCTGGATGGTTTTGATGTCCTGGGGGTCATCCATCAGCCAGAGGGTGTGTCCGATGCCGTCGTCTGAAACGAAGTCATAGACTGGTTTTTTGGAGTTTTTAACCTTTTCCACGGTGGAGTCGATGATTTCTTTGTGGCGATAGGTGAAAAACACGGGTGAAGGATGCGCGTCGCAGGTGTCAACGTGGCGGATGCGGTCTGCTTCCTTGTCCGCGCGGGTGAATTCGTGTTTTTTGATTTTACCTTCCATGTATTCATCCACGGAAGCCAGGCCCACGAGGCCGTTTTGTTCGCGTCCGTCCATGATTTGGCGGTAGATGTAGAACATCGGTTGGCTGTCCTGTTTCATGTGGCCATCGGTGACATATTTATCCAGGTTTTCCTTTGCCTTGGCATAGACTTTGGGGTCGTAGAGGTCGGTTCCGATGGGGAGGTCAACTTCGGGTTTTTCCACGTGGATGTAACTGAGGGGGTTTTTCTGCACTTCCAGACGGGCTTCGTCTGAATCCATGACGTCGTAGGGGAGGGAAGCGATGTCGGCCGCGCGCTCCGGAATGGGACGCAGGGCACGGAAGGGTTTGAAAACTGCCATTATGGCTCTCCTATATGTTTTTTATTGATAGTAATTTTTAAGGGCGCGAATCATGGCGCTGTGGTCATCCACACCGCCGGTTTCACGAATGGAGTGCATCGCCCAAAGCGGGTTTCCCACATCCACAGCGCTGATGCCAAGGCTGGCGGCGAGGATGGGGCCCACGGTGCTGCCGCAAAGAAGGTCGCTGCGCATGGCGAAACTTTGGTGTTTCACACCGGCATTTTCGCAATGCTGGGCAAAAATTTGGGCGCTTTGGGCGGTGGAGGCATAGCTGTGAGCGGCATGCCACTTGATTACGGGGCCACCATTCATTTTGGGGGCGGTGAGGGCGTCGTATTTTTCGGGGAAATTGGGATGGTAAGCGTGAGCCATATCAGCCGAAACCAGGAAGGAGCGTCCGCGCGCGATGAGCTGTTCCTCACGGTTGAGGTTCTGCGCCAGGGCGATGCGTTCCAAAACGTTTTCCAGGAAGGTGGATTGGGCGCCCTGCATGGTTTTGGAACCGATTTCCTCGTGGTCATAAATCACTGCCAAGGCGGTTTTTTCCGGTTTTTCGGTTTCCAAAATGGCGCTGAGGATGGCGTGGCTCATGCCGAGGTTATCCAGCCTGCCGCTGATGATGAGGCTTTGGTCGAGGCCTCCGATTTGCGCTTTGGCGAGGTCGTAGAAAAAGAGGTCCATCTCGCCCAGGCTGCTTTCGGGAACACCGAGCTTGGCGGCGATGGCGGCGTGCAAGGGGTTTTCGCTGTCTTCGCCGGTGCTCAAAAAGGCTTGGAGATGGGTTTGCTTGTTGTAGCTGAAGCCGGTGTTTACCTCACGGTTCAGGTGGATGGCAGCGTTTGGAATGATGCCGACGGCTGTGTCCAAGTTTACCGCTTGGATGGTGAAACCGCCATTTTCGTCTCGAACTGCAACCCGACCGGCAATGCCGAGGTCGCGGTCCAGCCAGGAAGAGATGATGGGTCCGCCATAAACTTCCACAGCCACACGGGTGACGCCGGAAACGCGTTTCAGGCTGCCGGGTTTAAGCTTCAGAGCGGGGCTGTCGAGGTGGGCGGCGGCGATGTGGAACCCTATGTCTGTCAAGGGGTTGGCGCCCGCAATGAAGGCGGCAACGCTGGTGTCGCGAATCACGTAGTGTTTTTCGCCGGGTTTCAGGTTCCATGCTTCCAATTCGGAAAGAGGGGTAAAACCGTGTGAATCAAGGCGCTTTTGGGCTTCCAAACAGGCTTGCGCGGAGCTTGGGGAAGCGTCCAAAAATGCCATCAGGTCTATGATATGTTTATCCATTTTAATATACTCCAGTATTTGGGCAGTCTGTGAGACTACTTTTTCGGGTGTGGGGTTTGTGTCAAAGAGATTAAATGCGTCAGCGATATAAGTAACGTTTAATTTTTTGAGTGGGTGTTTTTTGGAAAGGTTCGTTCACCACGTGTATCTTTGTGATGCGGCTGAAATCCGCAAGCTCATTGTTCACGATTTGGCGGTTTTCCTCCATGATTTCCGCGATGCGGGATTCCGGGATGCCATCTTTATCCAAGGTATCGAGATCGGGATAAACCAGCGCGTGGATCTGGCGGTCGCGTTCCACAATAAGGGATTCCATGATGTAGGGGAGGTTGTCCACTTTTTGTTCCACCAGTTCTGGATAGATGTTTTCTCCGCTGGGGCACAAAATCATGTTTTTACTGCGTCCGCGCAGGTAGATGAAATTGTCTTTATCCAAGGTTCCGATGTCGCCTGTGTAGAGCCATCCGCCTCGGAGGCTTTCCGCGGTTGCTTCAGAATTGTTGTAGTATCCGCTGAAAACGTTGTCTCCCTTCACCAGAACTTCGCCAGGGATTTTGCTGGGATCGGGTGAATCGATTTTGCACTGAAGCGAATCGACAATTTGGCCGCTGGATTCGAAGCGATGGTTGCTCCAGCCAGCGTAGCTAATCAAAGGACCGCATTCGGTCATGCCATAGCCGATGGTGAACGGGAAGCGGATTTTTTTCATGAAAAGCTCCACCTCGGCGTTCATGGGCGCACCGCCAACAATGAGTTCCACGATGTTACCACCGAAGGCGGTCATCAGTTTTTCACGTATCTTTTTGTGGACCACCTTGTTCAGGAGGGGAATTTTGAGCATGGTTTTCATTTTGGGTTCATTGATTACGGGCAGGAGCTGGCTTTTATAGATTTTTTCCAAAAGTAGGGGGACGACCATCACCACATTCGGTTTGAGTTTCTGCAGGGCTGCCAAAAGCAGCTTGGGCACGGGAATTTTGCCCATAAAATTGATATGGTTTCCGCGGGTGAAGGGGTAGAGGAGGTCAAAGGCGCAACCGAAGGAATGTGCCAAAGGCAGGAAGGACAGGACTTTGGCGCCCACCTGGAAAGTGAGCTTTTCACGCGCGTAAATCAGGTTTGCCAAAAGGGAGCGGTGGGGCTGCATCACACCCTTGGAAAAGCCTGTGGTGCCTGATGTGTAGTTGATGGAAGCGATATCTTCATTTGTGCAGACGTCGGGGAAATTCAGGAGGTCTTTGTCCAGGTTTTGGAGGTCGGTGTGTTCTTCGAAAGGCGGGATGATTTGGTCCAATTCCCGGTTGGGGCTATAAACGAGGCTGAGGTCTTCCAAGCTGAAGACATATTTAACCTTGCGGAGTTTTTCTTCTTCGATGCTGTCAAATTTGTCTTTGCTGATGAAGAGGACGTCGGCATCGGAATGGTTTACGATATGGGCGATTTCCTCCGGGGCGAAATTCACCAAAATGGGGACGATGGAGGCACCGTAGGTGACACTGGCAAACCAGATTAAAGCCCAGTTGCTGCTGTTTTTTCCCGACAGGGCAACTTTCGCGCCCTTGTCCAGGCCGCATTCCTTGAAAAGCCGGTGCAGCCACACAATTCGTTTTCCCACATCGCCATAGCTGAGAGAGGGACCGGGATAGTCTGTGAAAGCGGGAAAATCCCAATACTGTTTGATGGAATCACAAAGATAGGGTATCAATTTTTCTGTGATCATAAGGTTTTCTCCAGTTTGTAAATCTTTGAAGATGAAACAGTAAAAAACTTGGTGAAACTGTCAAGGAATTTATCTGGCGGAGGTTTTGAAATTCAAAAATGGGGGTCTGAAAAGCCGAAAATACTTTTTTCCATCTTTTCAGGTGGTTTTGGCAAGAATCCTTTGACAAAAAATGGCTGCATCTTTTCCTGTGATTTTGATAAGGGAGAGATTTAAGATGTCATTTGTACATTTACATAACCACAGCCAATATAGCCTGCTGGATGGAGCCTGCCGGGTTGACCGGATGGTGGCTCTGGCCAAGGAATATGGCATGCCAGCGGTTGCCATCACCGATCATGGCAACCTGTATGGAGTGATAGATTTTTATAAACAAGCCAAAAAGGCGGGCATAAAACCCATCATCGGAACCGAGGCCTACATCATTAACGGCGAACTGGACAGCGAACACAATAAAAGCGACACTCGCCACCATCTTGTTCTGCTGGCGCAAAACCTGCAGGGCTACCACAACCTTATCAAGCTGTCGTCCACATCTTTCATCGACGGTTTTTATTATAAGCCGCGCATCAGTAAATCGCTGTTGAAAAAGCATAGCGAAGGGCTAATCTGTTTGAGCGCGTGTGTGAAGGGTGAAATTCCTTCGCTTTTGGCAAACGGGAGGGACGCCGAGGCAAAAGAAGCAGCAGCATGGTATCGCGATGTTTTTGGAGAGCGCTATTTCATTGAGATTCAGGACCATGGGCTGGATGTGGAAAAAGATGTGATGCCCAAGGTGCTGGCTTTGGCGAGGGAGATGGATCTGCCTTTGGTGCTCACAAACGACTGCCACTATCTTCACAAGGAAGACCACGAAGCGCACGATATCCTGCTTTGCATCCAAACTGGAAAAACCTTCAACGACCCCGGGCGCATGAAATATAACACAGACCAGCTTTATTTCAAATCAGCCGAAGAGATGCTGCTGCTTTTCCCGGAAGCGCGAGACGCTTTTGATAACACGTTGAAAATTGCGGACATGGTGGATTTGGAACTGCGCTATGATGAGTTTTTGTTGCCACAGATTGAAACACCACCGGAATTTGAGGATATGGGCAGCTATCTGCGCTGGCTTTGCGAGGAGGGTGCCAAGCAAAAATATCCTGAAATGACGGATGAAATCAGGGAAAGGATTGATTTTGAACTGGGTGTGATTCACCGCATGGGTTTCAACGGCTACTATTTGGTGGTGAAAGATTTAATCGACAACGCTCGCAAGCAGGGCGTTCCGGTTGGGCCAGGGCGCGGTTCGGGCGCAGGCAGCATCATTGCCTACCTTTTGGATATCACGCAGATTGACCCCATTCGCTATGACCTGATGTTCGAGCGTTTTTTGAACCCTGACCGCATCAGCATGCCGGATTTTGACATTGATTTTTGTGCGCAGAAACGCGGCATGGTGATTGATTATCTGGTGCAAAAGTATGGCCGCAACAGCGTTACGCAGATTGTTACTTTCAGCACTTTGCAGGCGAAATCCGTTATCAAGGACGTGGCAAGGGTTTTGATGGTTCCCGCTTCGGAAGCGAACAATATCACCAAAACCATTCCCGCCGCAAAATCTTTGGAAGAAGCTTACAAAGAATCGGCGGAATTTCGCCATTTGATTGAAAACAACGAACTGTATCAAAGCATCTACCGCTATGGGTTGGTTTTGGAAGGGTTGATTCGCCAGACTGGTATCCATGCCGCGGGGTTGGTGATTGTTCCTGGAGATTTAACTGATTATATTCCTTTAACTTGCAGCACCCAAAAAGACGCTGAGGACAACATCCTGGTTCAATATGAGGGTCGCTGGCTGGATGAACTGAAGTTTCTCAAGATGGACATTTTGGGGCTCAAAACCCTTACCTTGATACAAAATACGGTGGATTTGGTGCGCCAATCCAAGGGTGTGGAAATCGACATCGACAATCTGGACCTGAGCGATAGAAAGGTGTTCCAACTTTTGGGCAAAGGCGACACAGACGGGGTTTTCCAATTTGAAAGCGACGGCATGCGCAGGTACCTCACCGAACTCAAACCAAACAAATTCGAAGATCTCATCGCGATGGTGGCGCTTTTCAGGCCGGGTCCGATGAAATTCATCGATACCTATATCGCACGCAAACACAAGCGGGAAAAGGTGGTTTACGATCATCCCATCATGGAGCGCGCGCTGAAGGAAACCTATGGTGTAACTGTGTATCAGGAACAGGTGATGCGCATTTCGCGCGAGATGGGCAACCTCACAGGCGGCGAAGCCGACACCCTGCGCAAGGCGATGAGTAAAAAAAGCTTGGATTTGCTGATGCAGTTCAAGCAAAAATTCATGGAAGGTGCGGCTGGAAACGGCGTCGAAGAAAAAGTGGCGCAAAAAATCTGGAACGACTGGCTGGATTTTGCCCAATATGCCTTCAATAAAAGCCACGCAACCTGCTATGCGCTGGTGGCTTATCGCACTGCCTGGCTGAAGGCGCATTATCCGGTTGAATTTATGGCGGCGCTGCTTTCCTTGGAAGACGATCCTGCCAAGATTCCTGTGAAAATCGAGGTTTGCCGCTCCATGGGTGTCAAGATTCAACCGCCCAATATCAATCGCAGCGACAAAGAATTCCGCGTGAAGGGCAAAGAGGTTCTTTTTGGGCTGAAAGCGATTAAAAACCTGGGTGAAGCAGCCATTGCCGATATTGTGGAAGAGCGCGATAAAAATGGGGCTTTCACCAGTATTTTCAATTTTTGCGGCAGGCTCGACAGTAGCGCGGTGAATAAAACCGTGTTGGAAAGCCTGATTGCCAGTGGCGCGATGGACGAACTGGAGGGAAGCCGCGCTCAAAAATGGGCGGTGATTGAGCAAGCGCTCTCTTTCAGCACAGGCGCCCAAAGAGACAAAAAGATGGGGCAAGCTTCACTTTTTGATTTACTTGCCAGCGACGACGATGCCGAGGAATACTATCCTCCGCTGCCTTCAGAGGAACCCTGGAGCTATGCCTACCAGCTTGAGATGGAAAAAGAAGTGTTGGGTTTTTATATGGGTGGGCATCCGCTGCATGAATATCGGGCTTTGGTGAAATATCTCACAAACAGCAGCGCGCAAAACATGAAGGGTGCGAACGGACAGGAACTGGTTTTAGCGGGAATCGTGACCAAGATAACGCGAAAACGGGACAACAAGGGTAAACCCTTCGCTTTTGTGGAGTTCGAGGATATGACAGGGCGGTTTGAGATTGCGCTGTTCAACCGGGATTTCGAAAAATATTCCGAAACATTGAAACCGGGAAGAATCTATTTCGTGTTCGGTTCAAAATCCACCTACAACGGCAACGAAGATGGCATGGCGCGGGTGAGTCCCAAAGCTTTGGTTGCCTTGGAAGAGCTGCATCTTTATCTCTGGGGCGAGCTGAGCCTCAACATCCCCCTGCCCAGGCTTTCGCGGGAGTTCGTGATCGAATTCTCCTCACTCGTCGAGAAATATAAGGGCAATTTCACCCTTAAAACCACTGTTATCACTGAAGATGGTGACCATCACAACCTGGAATCCGACTTCAGATTCTTTCCCGCAAATTTCCTGTTGGAATGGCTGGAAGAACGGAAATTCGATTTCAATTTGAAGGCTTTTCGTGACGAAAAAGAAGATTAGGCTTTGCCTTGTCCTGCTTGCGATTGCGGTCTTTTTGCCCGCGCAGGAGCTGATTGTGGAACACTATTCCCAAGGGACGGATATTTGGATTTTAATACCTTATAATACCCTGGTTTTCAAAAAAGATGTGTTTGAATCCAATTATCAACTGGTGATGGAACTGAAGAACAACAAGACCAAAAAAATACACAATTTCGATGCTTCTTTCAGGGTGCCAAGACAAGATTGGCTGCGGGATGCGGCTTTGCCCGTGATGTTCAGCGCGCAGCTTGAACCCGGCAGTTATCAGGCTTCCATGAGGTTGAGAAACTTGACCCAGGGCGAAAAAAGTGACTATAAACGGGCCTTCACTTTGGGGGACAAGCACACAGAGATTGGCCAAGCCTGGCTTTTGGCGCAAAAGGAAGGTGTGCTTTTTCAACCCCCGGATTTGGAAAAGTTACCTCTCCCTCTGGAAGGGTGTGTGTTGAAGCAAAAGATTGGCTTGGAAGCGGATAGCGTCCACGTTGTGGGAATTGAACCCATCCAATCTTTTTTGCCACCGCTTGCATATTATGAGGCGGATCTGACAGAATTGGCAAACGCAGGAGCCCTGTCCCAGCTTGGCGTCAGCGTTTTTGAGGGTAATATCCGCTATGACATGGAACCATTTCTTTTCAGCCCCTGGTTTTCCTACAACGCGCGCTACAGTTTTAAAGACCAAATCCAACAGCTACGCTACATCGCAAACCAAAATGAATATAAGAGCCTGCGTTCCATTCCTGAAAGCCAGATTCCGGACGCTATCGAAAAATTTTGGCAAGTGCGGGATCCAAGCCCGGGAACACTACGCAACGAGGCCCGGGAAGCGTTTTACCAGAGGGTGATTACTGCGGATGAGAATTTCACAATCCATAAAAGATTGAAGGGATGGAAATCCGACCGTGGCAGAATATATATTAAATATGGAGAACCCAGTGAAATACTGAGTGAATCGCAGCCTCTGGGGCGGGATCCCTACATCATTTGGAGCTATTATCAACAAAATTTGGAGTTCATTTTTACAGACAGTGGCGGTTTCGGACTTTACCAATTGAGGAATAAAGATGAGGAATATTAAGGTCTTTTTCTGGTGCCTGGCTCTATTGGCGCTGACAGGTTCAATCTGGGCGGATAGTTTTACCATGCATGTGGCAACACAGCGTTTTCGGGATCCACGTGGGCAGGGCAGCATCCTGAATATCGATTACCAGATTCCCTATTCAAATCTGTGGTTTTTGGCAAAAAACTCTGGATATTTTGCCGAAGTGGAACTGGAAGTGGAATTTGTGCAAGCTGATAGCGTGGTTTTTTCGCGCACGGTGCACGACAACATTGGCATCTCAAACAAAAATGACGCCCGCTCTAATAAATCGCATCTCAACCGTCTGAGCTTTAGTTTGGACGGGGAAGGATATTTTTTAAGAGTGAAGGCCAAAGACATCAATTCCCGCAAAACCGCTAACTATTATTACCAGGCGGAGCCACTTACTGCCAACGACCTGATCAGCGATTTGGAACTTTGCAGCATCGTGAGGCCGGATAGCAGCAGTTATCTGGATCGTTTTCACAGGGGTGGCTCGCTTTACAAAACTGAGCCATCATTGATCTTCGATAAAACCGAACTGGAAAACCTCAGCCTCTTTTTTGAAGTTTATGCGCCACTGGAAGCCATCGACCAAACTGGAATCTTGGTTCTCACCGTGGAAAAAGACAGCATCATTGTGTTTGATACCATGCTGGATTACAAGCCCCAAGCTGCCTCGGAAGGGCTAACGCTGCGCATTCCCCTGGAAGAGCTGGAGGCAGGCAAGTATAATGGTTTCGTGGATTTACAGTTGGAAGGGCAATCTCAGGAGCGGGAGTTCATCTTTTTCATAACGGAGCCCAAACAAGAGCAATACTTTGTGTTCCCAGACCCGGAAGACGATTTTAAGCTGTATCGCTATTTCAGCGGAGGTACCTCAACAGCAGAATGGAAAAAATATGACGATGCCACAAAGCGACGTTACCTCTCACAAAGCTGGAAATCATTGGCAAATACGCAAAATATGAGCGTGCGTGGGATGTTGGAGCAAATTCAGGATAGGGTGGATTATGCCAACAGCTATTTCAGCTATTTCGATAAAGGCTGGACCACAGACATGGGACGCATCCACATCCGGCAGGGAAAACCGGACGAGATTGATAAAGGCGTCTCATCCGATGATGCCCGTTTTGTGCGCAAAGATTATCAAATTTGGAAATACCAGGGACGCAGCAGGGCTGTTTATCTGTTTTTGGATATGCAAATGAATGGAAACTACCGTCTCATTTATGTTGATGGGGACGACAGCGAAAGCTCACATCCGGATTCACTGTATTATTTGGGTGAAGATTTCGATAAAACATTGCTTTACAATTAATCATTAACAAGCGCTTAGGATTGTCATGACCAAAGATTTTTCAAAATTCTGGATAAAACGCATTTTCAAAGTGTTCAATCTGATAGGTGTCGCTGTGGCGAAAATACCACACAATAATCACATCGAAACGAAATCTTGACTTGACACAATCCGGGTGTTGAATAATATATCGCTGAGCTGTAAAAGTGATGCGTTTTCGTTTTGTATATGAAATGCTCATCAAGGCTTGTTTAATAGAGTGTTTGGAGCGTGTTTTGACCTCCACGAACACCAAGCTGTCACCGTGCTGGGCGATTATATCGATCTCACCGCCCTTCACGCGATAGTTCCGGTGAAGTATGCTATACCCCTTGCGTTCAAGGAATTTAGCGCTGAGGTCCTCTCCAATCTTGTATATTTCATTTGCTTTTTGTTTATCCATACAGCAAAAAAAAGCTTGACGGATAAACTGTCAATGATATTTATGACCTAAGACTAAAAAAACACCGAAAGGTGGAGGGAAGTATGAAAAAATTTATATTAAGCGTAATTGTTCTGACCGCGTTGGTTGGCGTTGTGCAAGCAGCACCATTTCAAACAATGGGATTGCTCAGAACGCCGGATGCGTATGTGATTCCTCACAAAGCAGCCCAAATGGTGCTTGCCGGCTACTACCGGAATGTGGAAAGACCTCAATATGTTGATCCGGATAAGAATGGCCTGAATTTCTACGGCATGCTGGGTGTGGGGCTCTTCGACAGAGTCCAGTTGGACTTCTTTGGTGGAGATTACGTCTATTTCTTCAACGCAAAAGTGAAAGTTTTGGAAGAATCACCAAAATGGCCACAACTTGCCCTCGGCGTGGATAATATTCTTTCGCCGGTGAACAAACACCGTGC
>JAAYKA010000002.1 GCA_012522635.1 Candidatus Cloacimonadota bacterium | reverse complement strand
CACACCCTGATTTTACATATCACCATCGAAGCCGTGGAAAGCCTGCTTTTCCCCCAAACCCCATGAAGGAGACCATTTTGACCAAAAGAACACTTATTTCCTTGATACTATTGGCAGTTGCGGTTTTTGCCGCCGCGCAGGGAAACTATTATGACGCCGTTTTGGACCTCAGCGGACAGGAACTTTACAACGCCCTGCAGGGACTCATCTCAACCAATACATATTCCAACTACATAGGCGCCCGAACCTTCCTCTTTCAGGAGCTGGACAATCACGATGGCTTCGTCACCTGCATCTATACCGGAGTTGAATTTGATGTGGGCTACAACTATACCGGCTCCAGCAACCCAAACACAGAACACACCTATTGCCAAAGCTGGTTCAGCAGCCCCCAAAGCACCATCAAAAAAGCCGACGTACACCACCTTTTCCCCTGCACTTCCAACGTGAACAGCGCCCGCAGCAACTATCCGGTTTACAACGTCAACAACCACGCAAATGCCAGCATTTATTATACTTACACACCCTGGCAGAGCTACCGCGGCATGAGTCCCACCGGTTACACGGTTTTTGAGCCCGCGGATGAAACCAAGGGCGACATCGCCCGCGCGCTGCTCTATTTCCATACCCGCTATGGCGATGGCCTCCTTATTCAGAATGTGGACATGCTGCCCGTTTTGATACAATGGCACTATTTTGACCCGCCCACGCAAACCGAAGTGGAGCGCAACAACGCCGTGCAGGGCTTTCAAACCAACCGCAATCCCTTTGTGGACCATCCCGAATTTGTCGCACGCATCTGGGACAGCTCCGAAGCTGAAGCTGAAATCCCCTCCCCTGCCTTGGACCTGATTTTGGGCAAAGCCAGCCCCAACCCCTTCAGCGACAGCACCAGCCTGGAAATCGAAAGCAAAAACCCCCTCTCCGCCACCATCAGCATCCACAATATCAAGGGTCAAAAACTCGCTTCCTGGCAACAAAACCTGCCCCAGGGAAATTCCCAAATCACCTGGAACGGACGCGACTCCCAGGGTGATAAAGCCGCTCCCGGCATATATTTAATCAGCCTCAGCGCGCCGGGACATCTGCTCAGCGCCAAGGTGCTTTTGAAGTAATCCCTTTTTTTGAAAGAAACCACGTCGGAGGGTGAGGCAGGGATTTGCCTGTATTCATCGGCATAAACCGACCCTTTCCTGCTTGCCGCCTTATGTCTCCCTTATGTTTATTAAGCCAAATATAAGCCAGATATAGGTTTAGGGATTTGAGGGTTTTTTGTTGCCAGCTTTGCTCAGATATTCCCGTTTAAAATAAGCCAAGTTCCTGTCCCGCAGGCTGATCACAATAATTAGCAATCTCCATCATTGACTGCTAATTTCCCTTGACAAATTGGCAGGGGCGTTTATTTTATACCTTATAAGGAGGTAAAAATGAACGCTCAAAAATTTACCATAAAGAGCCAGGAAACCCTGCAGAAGATGCAGGCTCTGGCACAGGAATACGGGAATCAGGAAATCCGGGACCTGCACCTGCTTTTGGCATTGCTTGCCCAGGAAGGCGGCTTGGTGGTTCCCACCCTGCAAAAGCTGGAAGTGTCCGTCCCCGCTCTGGAAAGTCAGATTGAGGACGCCCTCAAAAAACTTCCCCGGGTCAGCGGCGCGCAAGGCTATATCTCCCAGGAGGTTCTGGATATTCTGAACCAGGCGGAAGCCGAGGCAGGCAGGCTGCAGGATGATTATATCAGCTTGGAACACCTGCTTTTAGCGCTGGTTGGCAAAGGTGGTGAAGCCGCGAATTTGCTCAAAGCCGCCGGAGCGGATGAGAAAAACCTCTTGGAAGCCCTCAAGGAATTGCGTGGCAATCAAAGAGTTACAGACCAAGACCCCGAAGCCAAATTTCAGGCTTTGGAAAAATATGCCCGCAACCTCACCCGCTTGGCGCGACAGGAAAAACTGGACCCTGTGATTGGGCGCGATGACGAGATTCGCCGTAGCATCCAGATTCTTTCCCGCCGCCGTAAAAACAACCCCATTTTCATCGGTGAACCCGGTGTTGGAAAAACCGCCATCGTGGAAGGTTTGGCACGGCGCGTGGTGGCTCAGGACGTCCCTGAAAACTTGAAAAACAAGGAAATTCTGGAGTTGGACATGGCAGCGCTTTTAGCTGGGGCAAAATTCCGCGGAGAATTCGAGGAACGCCTCAAAGCCGTGCTTTCCGAGGTGGAAAAATCCGATGGTCAGATAATTCTGTTCATCGATGAGATTCATACCGTTGTGGGCGCTGGCGCCGCCGAAGGCTCTGTGGACGCCTCCAATATGCTGAAACCCGCTCTGGCACGCGGAACCCTGCATTGCATCGGAGCCACCACCATCGACGAATACCGCAAACACATCGAAAAAGACCCCGCCCTCGAACGCCGCTTCCAGCCTGTGATGGTGGAAGAACCCAGCGTTGAGGACACCATTTCCATCCTGCGCGGCATCCGCGAAAAATATGAGGTTCACCACGGTGTGCAGATTACGGACAACGCCCTGGTGGCAGCGGCTGTGATGAGCAACCGCTATATTGCCGACCGCTTTTTGCCAGACAAGGCCATCGATCTCATCGACGAAGCCTGCGCCATGCTGCGCATGGAAATAGACAGCAAACCCACCGAACTGGATGAGATTGACCGTTCCCTGCGCCAGCTTGAAATCGAACGGCTTTCCCTGGCGAAGGAAACCGATTCCATGTCGCTGCAGCGCTTGGAAAAAATCAAGGAAGAAATCGCGCGGCTGGGCGAGGAAAGCAAGGCGCTCACCCTGCGTTGGGAAAACGAAAAAGGAGTCTTTGAACACGCCAAGGAATTGCGCAGCGAACTGGATTCCCTGAGAAGCCAGGCAGACAAAGCCGAGCGCGAGGGAGACCTGGAAACCACATCCAGACTGAGATGGGGCACCATCAAGGCCAAGGAAGCCGAACTGGCTGAACTCTTGAAAAAACAGGAGGAAAACCCCCGGGAAGAAGCCTTGGTGAAGGAAAAAGTGGACGAGGAAATGGTGGCGGAAGTGGTTTCCAAATGGACAAACATCCCCGTTTCCAAACTGGTGCAAAGCGAGATGGCAAAGCTTCTGGGATTGGAGGAAATCCTCGCCCAAAGGGTCATCGGCCAAAAAGAGGGAATCACCGCGCTTTCCAATGCCATCCGCCGTTCCCGCAGTGGTTTAAGCGACACCAACCGTCCCATCGGCTCCTTCATTTTCCTGGGTCCCACCGGAGTGGGCAAAACCGAACTGGCAAAGACCCTGGCGGCATATCTGTTTGACACCGAAAAAGCCATGCTGCGCCTGGATATGAGCGAATTCATGGAAAAACACTCCGTTTCCAGGCTCATCGGCGCGCCTCCAGGCTACATTGGACACGATGAAGGAGGCTATCTCACCGAAGGTGTGCGGCGCCGTCCCTACAGCGTCATCCTCTTCGACGAGATTGAAAAAGCGCATCCCGACGTGTTCAACATCCTCCTGCAAATCCTGGATGATGGCCGCCTCACCGATGGCAAGGGTCGCACCGTGGATTTTCGCCACAGCGTGATTATCATGACCTCAAACATCGGCTCCCAGGAAATCTTTGAAGCCCAGGATTTGGAATCCGTGCGTCCCCTGCTGATGAACACCCTTAAACAGTATTTCCGCCCGGAATTTCTGAACCGCCTGGACGACATCATCATCTTCCATCGCCTCAGCCGCGAAAACATCCGTCAAATTGTGGAAATCCAGCTTGGCCACCTGGCGGAGCGGGTTTTGGAAAGGGGAATCACCCTGCAATGGACTCCCGCGCTGGTGGATTACATCACCGAAGCCGGGTTCGACCCGCAATATGGCGCCCGTCCGCTCAAGCGTCTCATCCAAAAAGATTTGGAAAACGCCATGGCGAAGGCTGTTTTGGGTGGTTTTACCCAGGATTCGATGAAGCTGGACTATAAAAATGGCGAGGTAATCATCTACTGATTCAGCCTCAAGAAACATCCGCCCTGGTTTTCATAGCTGGGGCGGTTTTTTATTGGCGGGAAAATTTCAGCCCAAAGAAAAGCCCCTCCAAACTGGAGGGGCATCTATGTGATGGTATTGGAGATGTTTAATACATTCCGCCCATGCCGGGGTTGGGCATAGGAGCAGGTGCTTCGGGTTCGGGAATGTCTGTGATCACACATTCGGTGGTGAGCAGCAGAGCCGAAATCGAAACTGCGTGTTGCACGGCAGAGCGAACCACTTTGGCAGGGTCGATGATGCCGGCTTTCAAGAGGTCTTCAAACTTGCCATTGTCGGCGTTGAAGCCCATGTGAACTTCTCTGTAGCCTTTGAGCTTTTCAACCACCACGGCACCTTCTTCACCGGCGTTGGTAGCGATCTGGTAAGCGGGTTTTTCCAAAGCTTTCATCAGGATTTCCACAGCCATTTTTTCTTCGTGGCCGCTGAGGTCTTTCATGCCTTTGAGGGCTTTGGCAGCTTGGATGAGGGTGACTCCGCCGCCGGGGACGATTCCTTCTTCAACTGCAGCGCGGGTGGCGTGCAGAGCGTCGTCAACGCGGGCTTTCTTTTCCTTCATTTCGGTTTCGGTCGCGGCACCGATGCGGATTACAGCCACACCACTGGAAAGCTTTGCCAGGCGTTCCTGCAGCTTTTCCTTGTCATAATCGGAGGTGGTTTCCTCGATTTGGGCTTTAATCTGTTTCACGCGGGCTGCCACAGCTTCATCGCTGCCAGCGCCTTCGCGCATGGTGGTGTTTTCCTTGTCCACAATCACCTTTTTGGCACGGCCAAGATCGGCCATGGTGGCGCTGTCCAAACGGCGTCCCATTTCTTCAGAAATCACGGTGGCACCGGTGAGGACGGCGATGTCTTCCAACATGGCTTTGCGACGGTCGCCAAAACCGGGGGCCTTCACCGCCACAACGTTCAAAACGCCGCGAAGCTTGTTCACAACCAAGGTTGCCAGCGCTTCGCCTTCAATGTCTTCCGCGATTACCAACAGCGGATGTCCGGAACCGGAGATTTCCTGCAGGATGGGCAGAAGGTCTTTCAGCACGCTGATTTTTTTGTCGTGAATCAGGATGAAGGGGTCTTCCAATTCGGCAATCATTTTGTCGGCATTGGTCACGAAATAGGGGGAAAGATAGCCGCGGTCAAACTGCATTCCTTCCACTTTTTCCAAATCGGTATCGATGGACTTGGCTTCTTCGATGTTGATGATGCCTTCTTTGCCCACGGATGCCATGGCTTCGGCGATGAGCCTGCCAATTTCGGGGTCGTTATTTGCGGAAATCGACGCGATCTGGGCGATTTCTTCATTGCTTTTGATTTCGGTGGAAAATTCGTGGATTTTGTCCACAACCACCTTGGTGGCTTTTTCCAAACCGCGCTTCAGATACATCGGGTTCACGCCGGCGGTCACATGTTTCAAGCCTTCTTCAATGATGGATTGGGCAAGCAGGGTGGCAGTGGTGGTGCCGTCTCCAGCAACGTCGTGGGTTTTTTCAGCCACTTCTTTGCAGAGCTGGGCGCCCATATTCTCAAATTCGTCTTCCAATTCAATCTCTTTGGCGATGGTAACACCGTCATTGGTGATTGTGGGCGAACCAAATTTTCTATCCAATACCACGTTACGTCCGCGGGGACCAAGAGTCACCTTCACGGCGTCGGCAAGCTGGTCCACGCCCTTTTTAAGGGATGTGCGGGCATCGTGTGAATACAGCAGTTGTTTTGCCATTGTTGTTATACCTCCATGGTTAATTATTTATAAAATCTGCTTAGCAGTCTCGATGACTGAGTGCTAAAGCTATTATAAGCCGTTTTCTGTCAAGAACAAATTATTTTTGCGGCCTGAACCTGCCAAAATGGCAAAAATCATCACCAAAATTGCAAATCGCACTTTTACTGACAGTACATACGTGTACGATTGTGCTCCCTACAGGATGAGTCGCTCGTTTTTCTCATTTTTCTCGGTAGTTAAAAACACTGACCATCCATGTTTTATCCTCCCCTAAGTATCCTGATTGCCCTTAGTTTGCCAACAAAATGCAATAATTTGCCCTTAGTTTGACCCTATAAACGCCGAAAACAGCCCTTAGTTTGACTCTGGTAACGCCGAAAATTGCCTTGACATATTATCAACTCTCT
>JAAYKA010000001.1 GCA_012522635.1 Candidatus Cloacimonadota bacterium | reverse complement strand
TTGAGTCATGATCTTCTCCTTGTCTTGTAGTTTTTTGATTTAAACCATCAAAACAAAGTGTGGGATCTGGCTCAACCTTTTTCTTCATTGGGCTCACCTAATTTACACCAACCTTTGAGACACTACCTGCTTGACAAAACCGAGCCTTTGGGTTTAATTGTTTTTTACAAAAGGAATATGACCATAATGTGTTCACAAACCAAACACTTAAGCTGCTCCGGCGGCATCAGAAACGATAAATTTAAAGCATTTGCGGGGAGCAGATGCTTTTTTTTATTTTGGAGGGTGAATGACCACCAGTGAGATTATCCGGCTTGCTCTGGATGAAGATATCGGCAGCGGAGACATCAGCACCCGCTATCTGGAACTGGAGCCGAAGGCGGAAACCGCTTTCATGATTGCCAAAGCCAGCGGGGTTTTGGCAGGTTTGGAGATCGCCAAAGAGGTGTTTCAAACCGTGGATAAAAACCTGAAGATTACGCTCTACAGCCGTGATGGTGACAGGGTTGAAGCCGGTGACGAGATTTTGCGCGTGGAGGGAAATCCCGCTTCCATCCTGCAGGGCGAACGCGTGGCTTTGAACTTTTTACAGCGCCTGAGCGGAATTGCCAGCCTCACCCGGCTGATGGTGAACGAGCTTGAGGGCACAAAAGCCCGGCTTTTGGATACACGCAAAACCACACCGCTGCTGCGTGGGCTGGAAAAATATGCCGTGCGCGTTGGTGGCGGTTTCAACCACCGTTTCGGGCTTTTCGACATGGTGATGCTGAAGGAAAACCACATCCGCGCCTGCGGCGGCATCAGCGAAGCGGTGCACAGGGTTAAAAAACACAACACCGCCCACAAGGTGGAGGTGGAGGTTACAAACATCCTGGAACTGGAAGAGGCGGTGGAAGCCGGTGTGGATCGTGTGATGCTGGATAATATGGAGCTTCCGGAGATTCGCGCCTGCGTGAAGCGCTTTGGAAAAAAGGTGGAGCTGGAAGTTTCCGGAGGGGTAACGCTTTCCACCATCAAAAAAATCGCCCGCACAGGGGTGCATTTTATCTCCAGCGGGGCGATGACCCATTCATATAAATCGCTGGATATCAGTTTACTATTTAAGGAGTGACGATGGAAGAACAACTTCGCACCCTGGCCAAAATGCAGAGACTTGACGACCAGATTGGTTCTCTCAGGCTTTTGCAAGAGGAACTGCCCCAGGAACTTAACGATATCATCGAGCGCGTGGACGAAGCCACGGCAAACCTGTTGGGAAGCGAAACCATCAGGGCGGATATCGCAAAACAGCAACGCGCCGTCGAAGGCGACATCAAACAACATCAGGAAACCATCAAAAAATACAGCGGCCAGCTTTCTGAGATCAAAACAAACAAGGAATATAAAGCCTTGAACAGCGAGATTGCCTACCTGAACGAAAAGATTGCCGAACTGGAAGGCCTGGAATTGGAACTGATGGACAAGGAAGCCGAAGCCCGCAGAAAGGTTGAGGAAGACAAAAAAGCACTGGAAGCCGCTGAAAACGTGAAACGCGAACGCGAAGGCGAACTGCGTAAAAAAATTGAATCCCTGGAAGTGGAAATCGAAAAGCTGCGCGCCGGCCGCACTGAACTGGCAAAAACCCTGCCCCAGAATCTGGTTCGCCAATACGCGAACATGATTAAAAACAAGGGCAACAGCGCGGTGGTTTTTTCCCGCAATGGAGCCTGCGGAGGATGTGGATTCGTGATTCGTCCGCAGATACGCATCGAGCTGGAACTTCGCAACAAAATAAACTTTTGTGAAAGCTGTGGCCGCATCCTGATGGGGAAATTCGATGATATTTAAATACACATAACCACCTGTGGTTCATAGAGTTTAGGCAAGTTGCCCGAGGCTTTGGCTCAGATATTGCTTGACAAAAAAGCAGTATATTGACATTTAATCTGAATGGGATGTCGAGTCTCTTATAGTGTGAATCTTATGATAAGTTGCATCGTTTTTGGATGCGTATTGAGTTTTATTAATGTCAAAACCAAATGGGGAAATCGCGTGAGCATGTTTCCCAACAAGGGCCTTCGGCCGTAAAAATAAACATAACCAAAAGAAGGGAAAGGAGTTATCCTATGAAACGAACCCTTATTTTCGCGCTGCTTCTGGTCTTGGGGATCAGTTTTTGCAGCAACGTTTTTGCGCAAGCGGTCCCCGTGACCATCGGAGACGGCACGCAAACGAACAGCACCACGGGAGCCCCGGCTCCGTATGGAACCTGGTACAAGGCTTACCGCGAGCAATTCCTTGTTTTGGCAAGCGAATTCAACAACAACGGCGGTGGACCGGGAAATATCACTTCCCTGGCCTTCAACGTGAGTGCTCTCAATAATTGCACCCCCATGAACAACTTCAGGATCCGGCTCAAACACACATCCCAAACAACTTTGAGCTCGAGCTTTGAGACTGGGGACTACCAACAGGTTTTCCAGGCTGACTCGTTCATGCCCACCACGGGTTGGAACGAGCACACTTTCAGCGCTCCATTTAATTGGGATGGAAACTCGAACATTCTGGTGGACATCGTAACAGATGTTATTGCCGGTTCTTATGCGCAAAATGCCTCGGTGTTTTTCACCAGCACATCTTTCAACAGCAGCTTGCGCTTCCAGAACGACACCGCCAATGGCGACACCGGCACAACCGGCACTCCCGCCCAAAACCGTTCGAACATGATATTCACCATGCAGCAGCTTGATATGATGGACATGGTTGGCGTTGCCATCGACGGCCCCAATTCACCCAATATCAACAGCACTGTGAACTACACTGTAACCGTAAAAAGCCTTTGCCCCAGCCCGGTGAGCAACTACACCGTGAAGCTGATGAAGGCTCCCAACACCGAAATTGCCAGCCTGCCCGGTGTCAACATCAACCCCATGCAGGAACTGGATTTCACCCTGCCCTGGACGCCCAACGAAGAAGGCGGTGTCCAGCTTTTTGGCCGTGTGGAAATGACCGGCGATGAAAACCCCGCAAACAATAACACCCCGATGTTGGACGTGACCGTGATGCCCCCAGGATTGGTGGTGGTTTCCGTGGGTGATGGAACCCTGGTAAACACCACATCAGGCCCACCCACACCTTACGGAACCTACTGGCAAAACTTCCGCGAACAATATCTGATTAAAGCCAGTGAACTCAACAACCAAGGCGGCGGACCCGGTGAGATTTATGGCATTTCCTGGAATGTGGACAACTTGAACAACTGCTCCGCGATGCCAAACTATCGCATCCGCATCAAACCCACGACTCAAACCGAGCTTTCAACCACTTTTGAAGCCGGTGATTACCAGCAGGTTTTCCACGCTGCTTCATTTATGCCCGTCCATGGCTGGAACTTCCATCCCTTCAGCACTCCCTACAACTGGGATGGCGCTTCCAACCTGCTGATCGACGTGGTCTGCGACCTGGTGGGTGGCTGGACCCAAAACGCCTCCGTGTTCTATACCAATGCTGGCTTCAACAGCTCCCTTCGCTTCCATAGCGACAGCGATCCTGCAGACCAAGCCACCACCGGCACAGTCTCCACAAACAGGAGCAACCTGCGCCTGAACATGCAGCAACTGGATATGCAGGACATGGTGGGCTTGTCCGTTACCGGACCCACCACGCCTTCAGTGAACTCGACCATCTCCTATACGGTGAGGGTGAAAAACCTTTCCCCGAACCAGGTGACGAACTACACTGTGAAGCTGATGGAAGCCCCCAACACAATGATTGCAAGCACCCCCGGCACCCCCATCGGCCCGATGGAAGAGCTGGATTTTGTGTTACAGTGGACTCCTTCCACAGTTGGTTTGACCCACATTTATGGCCGCGTGGAAATGCCCGGCGATGAAAACCCCGCCAACGACAACAGCCCGCAGCTTGAAATCAACGTGATGGAATCTGGTCTCCTTGTGGTTCAACTGGGTGAAGGCACCTCTGTGAATGGTGATACAGGCTCGCCTGCTCCCTACGGAACCTGGTACAAGGCTTTCCGCGAACAGTATCTGTTTAAAGCCAGCGAAATCTACACCGCCGGCGGAGCGCCTGGACTCATCAACTCCATCGCTTTCAACGTGCAGACCGTTGGGGAATGCACCCCGATGACAAACTTCCGCCTGCGCGTGAAACACACCGAGCAGACTGCTCTCACCACCAGCTTTGAAGCCGGTGACTATGAAACAGTCTTCCAAGCAGACAACTTCCTGCCTGTCGATGGCTGGAACGTCCATACATTCACTCAGCCCTTCTTCTGGAACGGCGCGGACAACCTCATTATCGAAGCCGTGACAGATGTTTGCGCTGGCAGCTATGCCCGCAACGCTCTGGTCTATTACAGCGCCCCGGGCTTCAACAGCAGCCTGCGTTTCCAAAGTGACACCGCCAATGGCGAAACCGGTACAACAGGCACCGCTTCAGCCAACAGATCAAACGCGCGTTTCTTCATGATTGTGGAAGATATGGGCAGCATGAGCGGAACCGTCACCGCGAACGGCGCTCCCATGCCCGGAGCAACCGTCTCTGTGGATAACACTGTTTTCACTGCCACCACAGGCGCTGACGGCAACTACAGTCTTCCTTTCGTGCCGATTGGAGCCCAAACCGTAACCGCTTCCAAACACGGATATGCTGATGTGTCTCACAACGTCACCATCGTTGAAGACCAAAATACGGTTCAGGACTTTGTGTTGACCCAGCTTCCCACCGTGACCGTGACCGGCCGCATCGTTGGCAGCGACCAGCCCACTGTGGGCTTGGGCGGCTCCACCATCAGCCTCAGCGGTTATGAACCCTACGAAGCTGTCACCAACGCTCAAGGTCAGTTCTCCATCACCGGAGTCTATTCCGGACACACCTACAACTATGTTGCCGTTGCCGATGGCTATCAAAATGCCATTGGAACCGTCACAGTTGGCACCACCAACGTGAATATGGGCGACATCATCGTAAACGAAATGGCGAACCCGCCTTCCCGCGTGATTGCCACTGAATCGGCCGACTTCTCGAACGTTTCACTCATCTGGAACCAACCCGGCGGCGGTGAAGACATCACCGAAGGCTTTGAAGGAGCCGAATTCCCGCCCGAAGGCTGGAGCCAAATCATTAATAACTACAACGAAGGCGGAGCCGGCGTGATGGCCTCCTGGTGCCATATTGGAACCGTGGCTCTGACTCCGGCGGTGCCGCCCTACAGCGGAGACTATCAAGCTGGCCTCTGGTGGGATTATGACTACCAGGATGAATGGCTCATCACTCCGCAATTCACCTGCCCGCCTGCCGCGAACCTCAAATTCTGGAGCTACGTCTTCATGGGCAGCACCTATAATGACCACTATTATATAAAAGTCTCCACAGACAACGGTGACACCTGGACACCCATTTGGGATGCCAGCGACCAGCCCGGCAACGATTGGAACCATTACGACTTCCCCATCGTTGTTGATTTGGATACTTATTCCGGCCAACCCATCAAACTGGCTTGGCATGCCAACAGCGCGCCCGGCGACGGCCTCTGGTATGTTTGGTTTGTTGACGAAATTACCGTCAACAACGAAACCACAACTCTCAAATTCCCCACCAACATTCTGACTCGTGCCAGCGAATCTGGCAACAGCGCCAGAGCAAACGTGGCGGTGAATTTTGATTCCAGCCGTCCTCTCAGCCGCGATGGCAAACACGCGCCCCAGATGGCAAGCAGGATTCAAACTCCCAACGATCGCGTCCGCACCGGTTACAAGGTCTGGCGTCTGCTTCAAGGCAACGAAGGCAACGAATCCACCTGGACATCTCTCACCTCGAACGTGATCACAGACAGCACTTTTGTGGACAACGCCTGGCAGCCTCTGCCTTCCGGAGTCTACAGATATGCCGTGAAAGCCATCTATACAAACAACGTGGCTTCAATTCCTTCCTTCTCGAACGAAATCCATAAAGGCATGATGGGAACCCTCACGGGAACCGTCACCGAATTTGGAACCGACCTTCCCATCGCTGGTGCGACCGTCACCGCTGGTGAATACAGTGGCACCACCAACGCTCAGGGACAGTATTCCTTTGGCGTGTACCAGGGAACCTACAGCGTAAGCTGCTCCAAGGTTGGCTATCAAGCCGCCACCCAAGCTGGCGTGAACATCGTTGGCTTGCAGGTGACCACCCAAAACTTCGTGCTCACCGAAATCACCCTGCCTCCAGGCGCGGTGCAGGCTGCCCAAGCCAATCCCGACCTGGTGAACATCACCTGGATGGCACCGGGCGAAGGCGGTGGCGAATGGATTCACTACGACAGTGGTGATAATAGCGACAGCATTGGAACCGGCGGCGCAGCCGATTTCGACGTCGCCGTCCGCTTCCCCGCTTCCGTGATGCAGGACTATGCTGGCCAAAGCCTCTTCGCAGTGAAAGCCTGGCCTGCGCAAGCTGGCAGCTTCTCCATCCGTGCCTGGACAGGCGGAAACGCTTCCGCTCCCGGCGCCATGGTTGTGGATCAGCCTTTCACACCTGATTTGGATACCTACAACACTGTAATTCTGGATGACCCCGTTCAGATTTCCGGAACCGAAGAACTCTGGTTTGGCTATCGTTGCAACGTCACCGGTGGATATCCCGCTGGTTGCGATGATGGTCCTGCCACCAACGGTTTTGGCAATATGATGTATTTCCAGGGTGAATGGGCCACGCTCATTGATCTGGCACCTTCCTTGAACTACAACTGGAACATCCAAGGCTACGTGGGCTATACTGCTCCAACTCGTGCCCCCGAAATCAGCTACGAATTCATCAAATCAACCGGTCCCGCTCTGATGAGCAAAGATGACGACAACCGTGAACACCTTGGTTACAGGGTCTGGCGTCTGCTTCAGGGACAGGAAAACAACGAATCCGCCTGGACTGAACTGACCCCTGGCGTGATTAACGCAACTGCTTGGCAGGATAGCGATTGGGGCAACGTGCCCGACGGAACCTACAAATGGTCAGTGAAAGCCATCTATACCGGCGGCGCCACCTCCGTGCCCGCGTTCTCGAACACAGTGCCCAAAATCACTCAGATCGGAACCGTGGCCGGTATCGTTCGCAACCAGCAGAACGCCCCCATCGCGGGTGCCATAGTCACTGCTGCTGATTACAGCGCCACCACAAACGCCTCCGGTGCCTACAGCATGCAGGTGGTTGCCGGAACCCACAGCGTGACTGCGACCGCCGCAGGCTATGCTCCTGCCACCCAAACCGGCGTGATTGTAGTAACCGGACAAACCACCACCGTGAACTTCCAACTGGCACCCAGCCATGAAATCCTGGTGGATGGCTTTGAAACCTACACGGATTTCGCGACCACCTTCGCTCCCTGGACCACAGTGGACGTCGATCAGAGTGGAACCTATGGTATTTCAGGCTACAGCTGGCCCGGAATCTATGATCCTGTGGCCTACCTGATCTTCAACCCGAACACAACCACTCCGCCACTCACAACCGTCGAAGCTCATGGTGGACAAAAAATGGCAGCGGCAATGGCAGCCACCACGCCTCCCAACAACGACTGGCTAATCACGCCCGTCTTGGAAAGACCTATCGAGATCTCATTCTGGGCAAAGTCTCACACCGCCCAGTATGGACTGGAAAGGTTCAAGGTTGGCGTGTCCACCACTGGCACCAACCCGGCTAACTTCACCATCATCAGCGGTACAAACTACATTCAGGCACCCGATGTTTGGACTGAATACA